>NZ_JBHVQU010000227.1:0-5450 GCF_042886655.1 Peribacillus sp. NPDC058002
GATGTTGGGTTTGGTACCTTCTCTACAAATAAATAATTTTACCCTTTATATGAAAATATTACAAGAACCTAAAGGTTCCGTCTGTAAAGTTACACCATAATTCACATTTTTTATATCAAGTTTCGCAAAAAAAGTGAATCACTTCCCTTTCAATAGTACATATTAACCAATTTTTCATATAGGAAAACAAAAATGGAATCAGGGCCTGCCCCCTGATTCCATTTTTAAATGACAGCTTTTATTTAATCGAATTGATGACTGCCCGCTCATACATCTTTTTTGTTACTTGATAATACAGCAGTTGAAAAAGAAAATACATTCCGATGACCATAGCAGAATAGACGAACAAGTTGGATCCCAATAAATTGCTTAATGCTACGTAGGCGATGATGGCATGAGTCATCCCTATCAGAAAAGGAGCGAAAAAGAGAGTGCGTATTTCTGCACTTAAAATTTGCCGTATTTCTTTTTTTGTCAGTCCCAATCGATGAAGGGCATGAATTTGGATTTTTTTATCTTCTAAATTCGTAAAAACTCGGAGATACATCATGCTTCCTTGGACGATAAAGAATAATAAACTGACAAACAAGCCGATAAAAAGTATCAAAATGCTTCCCTGTTTCATTTCTTGATAAATCGGAGCTCTTGTTTGCAATTGATTATGGTCTGGATTGTTAGACATTTTTTCGATTTTACTGGATGTTTCCATTGATTCTTCCCAATCTTTAATTTCGTACCCGCGTACTCTTACCTTTTCTTTTATAGGCACATCAGCAGTTATTTCTTGAAACAGCCGATCATCGACCACCATCAGGGTCGTTGCTGACTTTAGGGGGGTGACTATGGATTGATTGCGCTGACCAATCATAGTTACCTGCATGGTTTGTTTACCATAGTGAAGTTCCTTTTTTTCTCCCTTTTGGACGAAGTGATAATCCAGTCCTCCATAAGGAAAAATGTATAACGCTTCCTTTCCAGATAACTTTGCCGGATCAATCTTTCGCAATGCAGCCACATTGTTATAATCACTTTCCGAGATTAATAATGACCTATTTTCATTGGATTCTCCCGTTCTCATATGGGGTAACATGTGGGTAATGGGTACACCCGTCATATTTACTTCGTAAAGGATCTTGAATCCATCTTCCTTTAATGCTTCCTCTACTGCGGATGGTTCAATAATGGAATATATAGAAGCGTCATTTTCCACCCAGCCAATTGATTGCGGAATGTTATTCATCCCTTGCTTTTTTAAGTCTGCACTGAACATGAAAAGTGTGCCTGCTGCTGTTAAAATGACGGCTGTTATGATCGAGGTCAAAAAGAATAATCTCGAATAGTCTTTAATATTAAAGATCAGGTTTGTTTGAGTGATTAAATGCGTTCCGCCATATAAGCTTTTCTTCTTCCGGTAAAGCCTGCTGCAAAGAGCGACAATACTTTGGCTGAATAAAAAGTAGGTGCCTATAAGTACGAAGAATAAAATGGGCATTACTCGAATATAAGAATTGTTCAACGACATAGTGCCTGCCAAATAATAAGAAACGCTTAAGCAAACTGCTGATAATGCAATTAGCCACTTTGAAACGAAGGGCGTCTTTTTTGGTTTTTGTTTATCTTTTAGTAAATCGACGACCTCCGCTTTTCCAATGTGAAACAATGAAAGGAGCGATAGTAGCTGAAATAGCAAAACGAAACCAACAATCGTATAAACAAAGGCTTCAGGGACAAAGACAAACGATATTGGTTGCTCTACAGCCAATAACCAAGAAACTGCCATTAAGAATAACTTTGAGAACAAAAGGCCCAAGCCTACCCCAATCAGGATGGATATGAGGGAAACCATCGTTTGCTCCAAGTAAATCAGTTTTCTTAGTTGGGATCTGGACATTCCAAGCAGTGTCAGCAGCCCAAACTCTTTTTTTCGCGGCTGTATAAATGCGGAATTTGAATAAGCGATAAAGAAAACCGAAAATATGATGATCACTATTTCTGCTGCTATGAGTCCCTTACTAATTAGCTGTCCCCCCGGGATATTCGCAGTGACCACATCAGGATGAAAGATAAATGATGCGTAAATAAAAAAGATTGAGACGGAAAGGACGATACTGAAAAAATAAGCTAGATAACGTTGTGCATTTCCTTGGATATTTCTCTTAGCGAGAAGTCGGATGTTCATGATAGACTCCTCCCAAAACGCTTAACGTATCTAAAATCCTTTGATGGAAACTCTGTCTTTCCCCTCCGCTGTGCACCTCCGAAAAGAACTTGCCATCCTTTATGAATAGAATTCTGTCACAGAAGCTGGCAGCAGTCGGGTCATGAGTGACCATGAGGATGGTTGCTCCCTTTTTCTCCTGAAGTGTCGTGAGGGTATCCATTACCTGCTTGGCGGATTTGGAATCCAAATTACCAGTAGGTTCATCCGCTAAAATAATGGAAGGCTCATGAATCATCGCTCTTGCACAAGCCGTCCGTTGCTGCTGACCTCCGGAAATTTCATAAGTCCGCTTTTCTAAAATCCCTTCTATACCAAGAAGATTCGCCAACTGATTTACCCTATTTTCCATTTCCTTCAATTTATAATGATCTAACGCTAAAGGAAGGAGGATATTTTCGCGAACGGTGAGTGTATCAAGAAGGTTGAAGTCTTGAAAAACAAACCCAATCTCCCTCCTGCGAAACAAAGCCAGGTCCTGATTGTTTAATTCATTAGGGTTTTGATCATTTAGAATGACATTACCTGTGGTCGGCTTATCAATCGTGGCCATTAAGTTAAGCAGAGTGGTTTTCCCGCTGCCTGATGGTCCCATCACCCCGACAAATTCCCCTTTCTGTACATTCATGGTGAAATTATGTAACGCTTTATGAAATAAATTCCCCTGCTTTTGAAAATAAGTTTTGGATAATTGCTCCGCTTTTAATATCGACATCCTAAAATACCTCCCTTTCTTCCGTAAGTATATTGAATAAAGCGGGAGGTTCCCATCGAAGTTTATTACATAATCGTTTAACACCCTTACAATTCTGTCACCTTTCATGTAAGGTATTTGTCTTAAAGAGAAATTCCACAGTAGTCCCTTCCGATACAGTCGATTGAATGGTAACACCATGCCCAAGCCTGTTAACGATTTCCTTCACTAGATATAATCCCATCCCGGTTGACTCCTGTTGGGCTCGCCCGTTCTCTCCAGTAAAAAATGGATCAAACACCCGTTTTACATCATGCGGGACGATTCCAATTCCTTGATCTGTTATCCTAAGCATAATCTCCGACTCTTTTTCAACAACGCTGAACGTTATGCTGTCATGCTCTTCCTGCCTTGAATACTTCAGTGCATTAAAGACCACCTGACTAATGGCAAAGTGGAGCCACTTACGATCCGAATGCACATATAAATTCTCAAGCTCCGTGTCAAGCCTGGGATATATGAACCGTTTGATGAACTGTTTCTTTTCTTCGTTAATCACTTGCTTGACTAGATTAATTAAGTCAACCCGCTCCGATTTTACATCCTCCGAAAAACGCTGCAGCCTTGCTCCATGCAAAATAATTTCCAGTCCTCTGCGAAATCGATCATTTTCTTCTTCTATCTCTTTAAGATAATCCTTCATCGATTCACTCGAAATTGTCCTTTTGCCTTCTTGAACCAGTAAGGAAATGACTGAAACGGGTGTCTTCATTTGATGAACCCATTGATGGATCAACAGCTCATATTGCTCCTTCTGTTTGATTTGTTCTTGTAATTGTCCAATTGTTACCTGGTTCATTTGTTGAAAAAGTTCCATCCATAACTTTTGTTCATTTGACAGGGGTTCCCTAAAAGCTTCGACATATTCAAACGACAAGCTCGGTTCTTGCTTCATCCTTACTAATTGATTAAGAAAACGGTAATGCCTTATATAATCCGCCCCTAAAAATAGAAGCATCATAAACAACGCGAGAATAAATAAATAGAAGATATTCGAAATCGATATGTGATTCCCCGCTTCCAGAACGGCTAATGCATAAGCAATGATAAGCAGGCCTACCAATAGAACGGTATAAAAAATAAAATAAAGACGGTCTTTTATAAAGGATTTCAGCTTCACTTTTCTTCACCTTGCACTATTTTAAGTCGATATCCTTTTCCCCTGCTAGTTGTTATGGCGTGATTGACGCCAATATCCTCAAGTTTTCTCCGTACCCTTGTGACATTGACGGTCAATGTGTTGTCATCAACAAATGAATCATCATTCCATAATGCTTCAAGTAAATCTTCACGCGAGACAATGTTGTCATACTGACGTAGTAAACAACTCAATAATTTCAACTCATTTTGAGTTAACGTTACCCGCTTGTCCTGATATTCGATCATCGCTTTTTCCGTATAAAGCGTTAACCCATCCATTTCCTTTATTTTTTGGTAGGATGAGGATATTTCCGCATATTCACCATACACCCTGCGTAGGACACTCTTTATTTTCGCTAGTACCACTTCCAAATGAAACGGTTTTGTTAAATAATCATCCCCCCCATATTCAATGGCCATGACTTGGTTCATTTCATCTGTCCTTGCAGAGATGAATATGATGGGAACCTTTGAAACCGCCCTTATTAGGCGGCACCAATGAAAACCATCATAATAGGGAAGATTAATATCCAATAAAACCAGATCTGGCATTACCTCTTGGAACTCCGCAAAGACTTGGTCCAGTTGCTTCACTTCAAATACCTCATACCCATACCTTTTTAAATAATTGACTAAGATCCCCGCTATTTTGAAATCGTCTTCAACCAATAATATTTTATACATCTTTATCTCCTCATTAACTTGACAATCCTTCATATCATTCCATTTATTGAAATGAAAATAAAAAACCTTGAATGGGATGAGCCAATCAAGGGGATTCAAATAAAATTAGATTTCTTCCGGGATTTTCAATCCCTCAATGAAGGATTTAAAACTCGTTGCAACTTTATAAATATTTTCATCCTGACTTGACGGATCCGAATACCAACCCTGATCCCAGAAATAAACTCCCTTTTCCTCTTCGTTATCTATCAGCAAGATTTTACCTGCACATGTATCATTACCTATTATAATGCAATTCTTATGTAAGTTTTCCCTATTTTCTTCATGCCATTTCTGTAGATCCAGTTCTTTATCTTGAATCTCTAATCCATAAAGTACATTTAAGCAAACGAGCGTGTCTAATCCATCTACATAAAACTTACTGTTTTGAACAGCAGTTGTGCCGCCATTATGTGTAAGGAGAAATTGTTTATAATCTGCAGGGATCTCAAAACCCACAAATTGCTGAAAATTATTTACTGCCTCTTCTGTCGCTTTTCCATATCCGGTAATATTAACCATTCTACCACTCCATTTCAGTTTATTTTAGCAAAATCAATTGATAATCTTATTCTGTAAGCCTGCTAAGGTCAGGCCCTACACTCCATTTATGGC
>NZ_JBHVQU010000228.1:0-5426 GCF_042886655.1 Peribacillus sp. NPDC058002
ATATTGGGGTGTTAGACAGGAATCCAAGGTTATCTCCTTTGGAGATACCGCCATACTGTTCCCATTTAAAACCTTTTACTTGAACGGACCTAGACTAAGTAGATCTTCAGTCCGTAGCATCCCTGGATTTTGGACATGATGGACATTTTCTTGCTTCGGTTAATGAAGTTTCAAAAAAAAATATTGAGTTGCATTACTTAAGGCTCGGTTAAGGTGTTGTTTCGGGTTGCTTTCATCGAAACAACACCTTATTTAGTTCTGTATATAAAACTTCTTTTTTTGTTGAAAAAATATAAATCTGGATATTATTGACTATTATGAAAATTCAATATAACATTAAATATCGGTAACATTGTTTTTTATATAAAACAATAGTTGTGCTGTCTTTTGAAAGGGGGAGTTGATGAAGTTTATTAGACATTTTCTTTATTGAATTCATGAAAGCGCATTCAAAAGAGCCTGTTAAAAGGGGGACATAACATGTTACAAGGTCAAAAAAGATGGCTGTACATTGCGATTCCTATTTTTTTCTTCTGGTTTTTCGGGCAGATTGATAAAGTAGGTATCTCTGTTATCCAAACTGATCCGGGATTCTTAAGTGATCTTGGTTTAACTGGCCTGGATAAAAATTCAAAAATTGGTATGATCTCCTTTATATTCATGATTTCATACTCCTGTTCCAACATTTTTTGGGGAGTTATTATCGACAAGTTAGGGGCAAGGAAAACAGCCGTTTTGGGTTTACTGGTATGGACAGCGACAATGGTCATGGGAGGACTGTCCACTTCATACGAAATGTTTTTGATTAGTAGGGTCATCCTCGGAATTGGGGAAGGTATGATGATCCCGATATCGGGTAAATTCATTTCGAATTGGTTTAATAAACGAGAGCTAGGAAGGGCACAGTCATTCTGGATTACAGGTAACTACCTTGGCCCGGCAGTGGGTACTGTTATGCTCATTCTAATTATTTCAACGTTTCATTGGCAGGCCGCGTTCTTTGCTCTCGCCGCCTTTAACTTGTTTATAAATATTCCAATGTTCCTGTTTTTGACTCGTAATACGCCAGAAGAACATCCACGCATGAGTAAAGAAGAAGTCTCCTATATTCGTCAAAAAGACGAAGCGGATGTTGTTCAGTTGAAACAATTCTTTGCAAAGGATTATCGTTATTGGATTGTTTGGTTCGGCAATTTGATGTCGTCCTTTCTTTTCTTTGGAATCAGTATTTGGCTGCCTACATATCTCGTTGAGGCCAAAGGCTTTGAAAGGGAAGCAATGACTGGCATTACTTCATTGTCGTGGCTATTCGCGCTCGGATTTGTCCTGGCTGGTGGATTTCTGGCGGACAAAACGAAGCGCCCGAGTTTGCTTGCGACGATTCTGTTCATACTGACAGCTATATTTTTGACAATCGCTGTCATTGCACCTAATCCCATTTTTGCCGGCGTTTCCATGGGGCTCGCAATGGGAACTCAGGGTGGAATGTTCCATCTAACCAATTTCTTCATCATCAAGTATTCAACGCCTGAAACAGCGGGTCGCGCAGCCGGTTTAATGGGGTTCACAAATATTATGGGTGGATTTTCAAGCTATATTATGGGGTGGAGCCGCGATATGTCCGGAGGTGATTTTGGTCCATCCATTGCCATGCTGATCGTAGCAGCCACTCTCGGGTTTGTGGTGTACTTGTTTATGATTAAACAAGAAGTTGCCGAATATCACCTAAATAATACGACAGGAAACAAATTAACTTTATAGAGAGCAAAAAGTTAATATAATACTTTTTTTAGTAGGGTTTCTCAGTAAGAAGGGCGCTGGATTCTTACTGAGAAACCACAATAAAATCTTGAATTCTCATTGAAGGGTACATAGGAGTAAGGATAGCCATAGATTGATAGAGAACAAGTAATGTTTTTTCCCAGTTTTTTTGCAGCTTACATTGACAATAAAGCGATTACATTTTAGAATTGTTTATATATAAAAACATAGTTTTGTATACAAAACAAATTGTGCTCGCGTACAAGGCTGTCTACTTGAATGGATTTTTGGATAACCGTTCATAACGGTTGAAAAATAACAGAAGGGGTGGAGACAATGGGCATGGCCTTAAAAGATAAAGTCGTATTGATTACAGGTGGAGCTTCTGGAATAGGGGAAGCTGTCACACGCCGTTTTATACAAGAAGGAGCAAAAGTAAGCATTATCGGCCGTTCTATAGACACGTTAGCGAAAATGAAAGAAGAATTTGGCGAAAATATCCTTACTTATCAGGGAGATGTAAGCAAATACGAAGACAATGAGCAAGCTGTCCAAGCTACTGTTGAGCAATTCGGAAAGTTAGATGTTTTCGTTGCGAATGCCGGCGTGTTCGATGGATTTGCCAAATTTGCCGATGTGACTCCTGAGGCGCTTTCCGAAGCATATGATTTCCTTCTCAATATTAACGTAAAAGGCTCTTTTTTCGGGGCTAAAGCCGCTCTTGAAGAACTGAAAAAAACAAATGGCAATATTATTTTTACCGTATCCGGTGCAAGTTTTTATCCAGATGGCGGCGGCGTTTGGTACACAGCGAGCAAACACGCCCAAATTGGATTGATGCGCCAGCTTGCGTTCGAACTATCTCCTTCCATTCGAGTAAATGCGGTAGCCCCAGGGGGGACATTGACAGCACTCACGGTGATTCCGCCGCTGCGCCCCTTTGTGAAAATCGTCGATAATGATACGAAAGCAAGCAGCATTAAAAAACGGAATATTCTTCAACTTGCCCAGAAGCCGGAAGATCACGTTGCGGCGTATGTATTGTTAGCTTCTGACGAATCACGCGCGATCACCGGTGAAATCATTTCCAGCGACGGCGGATTGTCAGTGCGAGGACTTGGCTAAGCTGGCACAGTTTTTGAATATTGTTTAAGTTAAGTTGTAAGACGGGAACGGAAGTCGATTTTCCTGCTTATCTTCAAGAAAAAGGAAGCACTTTCTTAATCAAATCAAAACGAAAGCTTTTTCCAGGCGAAATATTAATTTAGTAAATCATTTGCTAGTTTAAGTAAAAATATTTCAAGTTATTACAGCTTTCACAACTGTATTGTTAAAAGTTATGCTAAAAAATAAGGGGGACTGATAGCATGCCATACGTAAAAGTAGAAGATTTAAGCATTCATTATGAAGTAGAGGGCACTGGAGAACCTTTAGTTTTATTACATGGTATGAGCAATAATTCACAGTCTTGGAAGGAACAGATCCAGGAATTAAAGGAGCATTATACAGTAATTGCATGGGATGCCCCGGGTTATGGGAAAAGTTCAGATCCAGCAGAAGAATTTAGAAGTTTTAAAGAGTTTGCGCGTATTCTGAACGGCATGATGGATCAGCTAAAGTTGGAAAAAATCCATCTGCTCGGCCATTCAATGGGAGCGGCAATTGCGATAGAGTACTGTAGCCTGTACCCAGATAAGATTAATAAACTAATATTAGCCGATTCGACAAGAGGGGCTGCTGCTCTAACCCCGGAAGAGAATGAGACGAAATTGAAAAATCGATTATTTTCAATTGAAAACCAATCTACTGAGGAGATAGCGGAAAAGAGGATACATGCACTGCTATCCCCCCATGCTTCAGAAAAAGTCCATACACGAGTAAAAGAGATTATGACACAGATAAGACCAGCAGGATATCGTTCGGTAGCATATTCACTTTATCATCTAAATCAAATGAAATCGTTATCTCAAATAGATGTTCCTGTTCTTGTAATTTGTGGTGAGTTGGATACTGTGACTCCTATTAAGGAGTCGGAAGCAATTCATGAAGAGTTAATAAACTCCCGGCTAGTGATAATTCCAGAAGGCGGTCACCTGTGCTACCAGGAAAATCCTGAAAAGTTCAATTCAAGCATTTTGAAATTTTTGAACGATATGAATAAGGAAAAAACGAATTCGATTGCTTAAGGCTTCTCTAAATGCCTTAGTAAAAAAAGGGTTTAGATTATAGAGAGGATTTGAAAGTGAAAATGGCTAATTTTACAATCGTGGATAAAGAAACTTGTATTGCGTGCGGAGCTTGTGGTGCTTCAGCTCCGGATATTTATGATTACGATGAAGAAGGTATTGCGTATGTTATATTGGATAATAATGTCGGGGCAGCTATTATACCTGAAGAACTCGAGGAAGATATGATAGATGCTTCAGAAGGATGTCCAACCGATTCTATAAAAGTGGCTCAAGTATCCTTTGATGGTAACCCTAATAAATTTGAATAATAAATGAGGGCGTTTCTACTGATTATAGATTTAAAGATTTTAAAACTAAGGAAATTGAAGTCACTAGTTTGTCTTTTGAAAGGATGGATATTTAATCGATCTTATCCATCATTATTAGAAGGGGAAAAGGAAGAAATACTTGTGGAAACATTACAAGTCAATCCCTTACAACCAGTAGATCATGTTCAGTATGACCAACCAACATAGAAAAACAAGGAGTGATTACATTGACAGAAGATAAGAAGGTCTATGACATAACAATAATTGGCGGCGGCCCAGTTGGTTTGTTTACGGCGTTCTATGGCGGAATGAGGCAAGCAAAGGTGAAAATCCTTGAAAGTCTTCCTCAATTGGGAGGACAGCTTTCGGCTCTTTATCCCGAAAAATTCATTTATGATATAGCTGGATTTCCAAAAGTAAGGGCGCAGGAATTGATAGAGAATTTAAAAGAGCAAATGAAAGTATTCGAACCAGCCATTTGTCTTGAAGAAGCAGTTGAACAGATGGAAAAGCAAGAAGACGGAACATTTAAGATCACCACAAACCTCGATACTCATTTTTCTAAATCAGTAATCATTACTGCTGGAAATGGAGCCTTTCAACCCCGTAAACTGGAATTGGAAGATTCAACACAGTTCGAAAATAAGAATTTGCATTATTTCGTGAATGATATGAACCGATTTAAAGGAAGAAAAGTGGCGATTCTAGGCGGTGGGGATTCTGCTGTTGATTGGGCCCTTATGTTAGAGCCGATTGCTGAAAAGGTAACATTGATTCACAGAAGAGATAAATTCCGTGCCCATGAACATAGTGTAGAAAAATTAGTGAATTCCTCCGTTGAGGTCAAAACACCTTATATTCCCTCCGAACTGGTTGGAGCAGATCAAATTACTCAAATTGTTTTAGAGCATACAAAGACTCAAAAAAAAGAAGTGGTTGATGTAGATGATTTAATTATTAATTACGGCTTTGTCTCTTCTCTTGGAGCGATTAAAGAATGGGGTCTAAACATCAATAAAAATGCAATTATCGTAAATTCCAAACAAGAAACAAACATTTCAGGTATATACGCGGCCGGGGATATTTGTACGTATGATGGAAAGGTTAAATTAATTGCTTCCGGATTTGGTGAAGGTCCTACGGCAGTTAATAATGCCAAAGCCTATAT
>NZ_JBHVQU010000229.1:0-5398 GCF_042886655.1 Peribacillus sp. NPDC058002
GGCTTGTTCATATAGAGAACCTTTTACAGCAGGGTTTCTTTATTTGGGGCTGCCTCATTTCTTATTAATCTTTAGTTTTAAGTCAGGAAGGTGAGGCAATCATGCATTTGTACGGAACCGGTGGTGTAAATGAACGTGGACACCTGGAGATTGGCGGAGTGGACACAATCGAATTGATCGAGCAATTTGGAACACCATTATATGTTTATGATGTAGAGCTAATTCGCGAACGGGCAAGAGGGTTCAAGAGAACATTTGAGGAATTGGGGATTTCGGCTCAAGTTGCTTACGCAAGTAAGGCCTTTTCTTCGATTGCCATGATCCAGTTGGCAGAGCAAGAAGGACTTTCTCTCGATGTTGTTTCGGCAGGGGAATTGTATACGGCAATTAAGGCGAATTTCCCAACAGAACGGATTCATTTTCATGGAAATAACAAAAGTGATGAAGAGCTACATATGGCTTTGGATCATGACATTGGCTGTATAGTAGTCGATAATTTTTCAGAGTTGACACTGTTGGAAGAAATTTGTACAAACCGTGAACAAAAGGTGAAAATCCTTCTTCGTGTAACACCAGGTATCGAAGCCCATACGCATGATTATATATTGACAGGACAAGAAGATTCGAAATTTGGTTTTGATCTTATTAACGGCCAGGCTGAAGCTGCCCTCCGGCAAGCACTGCAAAGTGAATTCCTCGAAGTGCTGGGGCTTCACTGTCATATCGGATCCCAGATCTTTCAAACGACCGGTTTCCTTCTTGCAGCCCAAAAAATTATTGGCAAGCTGAATGATTGGCACGGCTCGGTAGGGTTTCAACCAAAGGTATTGAATCTCGGAGGGGGGTTCGGGATTCGGTATACACAAGAGGACGACCCGCTACCGGCGTCCCGATATGTTGAGGAAATCGTTAGGGAAGTTCAGAACCTGATTGCGGATTCTGATTTAGTGATGCCTGAAATCTGGATCGAACCTGGCCGTTCATTAGTAGGAGACGCCGGTGTGACACTGTACAAGGTCGGTTCTGAAAAGGAAGTTCCTAATGTCCGTAAATACATTGCCGTTGATGGGGGCATGAGTGATAATATACGTCCCGCTCTTTACGAAGCGAAATATGATGCCATTCTCGCAAACCGGCCGCTTGACCCTGTAGAAGAGACAGTGTCCATTGCCGGGAAATGCTGTGAAAGCGGAGATATGTTGATTTGGGATTTACCATTGCCAAAAGCCGGCCGCGGTGATGTCTTGGCGGTATTTTGTACAGGGGCATATGGATATTCCATGTCGAATAATTACAATCGGATTCCAAGACCGGCTGTCGTCTTTGCCGAAAATGGAGAAGCCCGGTTGGTCATCAAACGAGAGACGTACGAAGACCTTATCCATTTGGATCTGGCCCTTCATGAAGCGGCAGTCGTCACTAAAGAATAGAAAAAAAAAGGATGGCAGTGGCCATCCTTTTTTCATTTGATTCAACTGAAAAGTGACTTGATTGCGTCTATTAAACTAATGAAGACTTCTTTCAATTTATCCAGAAATGATTGACCCTCTTCGGATTCAAGAAAATTGGAAAGTTTATCTTTAGCTGCAGTAAGCTGATCACCGACAGCGTTCCAATCAATATCCAATTCTTTTAGCTTATTGAATAGATCAATTAAACTTTGAATTTGAGCATCATTTAAGCTGATTCCAAGGTCTTTTGCTGAAGACTCGACAACCTCGCGGACCTCTTCAGTATTGGCTGGTGGATTTGCAGCCATTTCCTCTTTGATTTTCGTAACCAGTGCAGAGGCTTCTTCTGTCCCGATTTCGTCACCCAATTTTGCTGTTTTCACCATTTCTTCATTCGCTGCCTGTTTCACATCTTCAGGAATCTTCTTGTCGGCAGAGATTTCATAGGCTTTAATGACTCCTGTCAAAGCCGCTGTACCGGAAACGGGTATAGGTGCTGTGACATAAACGGTAGCATCTTTTACTCCAGCAGTTGCCAGTGCATTGATATACATTTCATCG
The DNA here is from genome assembly GCF_042886655.1 of Peribacillus sp. NPDC058002. Taxonomy (NCBI): domain Bacteria; kingdom Bacillati; phylum Bacillota; class Bacilli; order Caryophanales; family Bacillaceae; genus Peribacillus; species Peribacillus sp. NPDC058002. The sequence goes on from NZ_JBHVQU010000229.1 coordinate 2,013, forward strand.
GAAACCCAGTTAATGTTTTTAGACTCCAGTTTAAGTCCGGTACCTTTTTCCTCCAAAGTAATGGCAGAAGATGAAATCGCTTTTGTACCAATCAGACGACTAGCGATATAGTCACCTAAGTATTCATGTTCTTCCGCATTTGTAACTGTCAGGACCTCGACATCGTTTGGAGCTTTCATTTCTGATAAGATCATATTTTTTTGTTCATTTGTCAAATTCTCACCAAGTGTGACGATCATTTCACCAACAGCTGCATCTGCAAAAGCTTTATATGGCAATAATAGACATAATAAAATGGTCATAATGACCCATTTATTCATTTTTTTCATGATAATCCTCCTTAACTTTTCCTGCTGAATTGGGAATCTTTCAATAAAAGGGCGGCACTTTAAATCAGATTCATAGTATTTGACGAAACAAAGGATAAAAAAGATACATATTTTCCTGAAAAAAATTTATATAGCCCAGGATAGCTAGGTTTTTTTAAACGAAAAAGTTGGGTGTATCTTTGTCTTTTATACCTGAGAGGACACTCTATGAACCTAGATCACTTTACCAATGTAGTAAAATCGAAGCAAGATTGCAAGGATATTTGTCAGATTGTGTTAAGTTATAGTAGAATGAATTCGTTATTTAAATATTTGGACCATTCATAGAGGGAGTATGGAATGAGGAAAAGTAATAAGGCTCTTTTACTTATGATGCTTATTATCGCTTTGATGTGGGGAATCGTATATTGGCTGTTTATCGCTTAGCACATAGCACACCGATAAATCAAGTGCTGAAAGTGATGTTGAAACGAACGGGATTTTTATGTATGATGTAAATGTTATATGTGAGGATTATTATTCAAAGCAAATTAATCGGAAACAGGAAGATAATAAAAACGTTATTTAGTAACGAGGGATATTATGTTGATTAAGTATAAGAAAAGTTATGAGAAGTTTGCCATGGGATTATTATCTTTCATGCCAAATGAAAAAGAGATAAAAACGCTTCGGAATACGATGAAGAATTATGAAACGGATGAAAATCTACAGCTGTTCTTATGGAAAGATGAAGAGATTACGGGCTTGATCGGGATAGAGGTCTCTCCAAACCACATTGAGATACAACATATATCCGTAAATCCATCCTTCCGGAAACAAGGTATCGGTAAAACGATGGTCAGGGCCATCAAGGAGCAATATCCTGACAAAGAATTAAAAGCAAATGAGTTTACGGAAAGCTTTCTTGACAAGTGTGAAGATTTTTGAATTTGAAAGCTTGAATGGAGGACCACCTTTAAGGGCGGTCCTCCATTCTTGTTTTTCGAAGGGCAAGTTGCCGAGCCCTTTCTGAAATGACATCCGAACGGTCACGCTTTAGATGCTTATCAACTATTGCTGCATTAGCCATGTCGCTATCTGTACCCCATATGTACCCTTCTTGCAAACAGATGGACTGGCATTTTTCAATCAAGCTTTGATCGGCTATCGGCAGATTAATGCTTTTATATGGCTTTTGTGATAACATTCGCTCATGGGTGTCCTCGAGCAATTTGAACAGTCGTTCTGGATCGAGTCCCAACTTCAGGAGCTCGGCCTTTTTAAGGTGGAGATTTGCCAGGGCTTTAGACAGGGTCCTTGAAGCCCCTTTTTTATTTCCCCTGCGATCATGATACAGGGCAACCGCAATTTGAATGAGTCCGACCCAATGAGAGTCACGCTCTTTTGGTGCGGTTTCCTTCCAATATTCTTCGAGAATTTCATGACATTCGAAGTAATCCCTTGGCCCATGGAAATGGACAAGGAAAGAAAGGTAGTCTTCCGCGTAATTCAATAGGAGCACCCCTTTTGTTTGATGGAATCATCTTAAGTAAGGCAAAAAGCCATTTTCTTATAGCTTAAGAGCCGCTATGTTTACTCACTAAGTTTAGCATAGAATTTTTTCCTGGAAAATAAAGAAAGCCGATTGCAAGGCAATCAGCTTGATTCATCAATCTTGAATTAACACCATGAAGCACCGACGATAACTAATAAAATGAACAATACTACAATAAACGCGAATCCGCCGCCGTGTCCAAAACCACCTGCGCCCATAATAAGTTCCTCCTTTGTTCTGCTATTCTTACATTTCTAGGTTATGTTGGATTTCGGAATGTGATTGGGCAACAACCCATTTGCCGTAATCCCAAATAAAAACTTTTCTAAGGTCAGTAAATTATTATTTGGATAAAGGGCGGCAATCCACTATACTTGATTAGTAAAAGAAATAGGTCTATATTGGCCAATTAGATTTAAATGAGGTAATTTAATGGGTTATAATATAAAAATTGACGCTTTTGAAGGACCGATGGATTTACTTCTGCATTTGATTAATCGCCTGGAAATAGACATCTACGATATTCCGATGGCTGATATTACAGATCAATACCTAAGTTACATCCATACGATGCAGCATCTTGAATTGGATGTCGCCAGCGAATATCTAGTGATGGCTGCAACGCTGCTTGCCATCAAGAGTAAAACGTTGCTACCAAAGCATGAAGATGAACTAATGATGGATGAAGATGGGGAAATGTTTGAGGAAGATCCACGTGATGAGCTTGTGGAAAAACTATTAGAATATAAAAAGTATAAAAATGCAGCCGAAGAATTTAAAGGGATGGAAGAAGAGAGAAGCTTGATTTTCACCAAACCTCCAAGTGATTTATCAGTTTATGTAAAAGAAGCGGAAAGTGATAAGCAAGAGTTGAATATAAGTTTATACGATATGTTGGGGGCTCTTCAAAAACTGCTTCGAAGGCAAAAAATTCAAAAACCGCTTTACACGAAGGTAACGAAACAAGAGATATCGATAGAGAATCGAATGGATGAGATCATGATTGAATTACAATCCATTAAAGGAAAGAAAAGTTTTTTTGAACTGTTCTCGCTCCCGGTTAAAGAGCACATAGTCATCACTTTCATGGCGGTGCTGGAACTGATGAAATTAAATGAAATCATCGTTGAACAGGAAGATAATTTTTCGGATATCATGATTGCTGCTAAGGAAGGTGTAGAACCAGTTGGAAGCTATTAATTGGAAAGGGATTCTTGAGGCATTATTGTTTGCTGCCGGAGATGAAGGGCTATCCGTCAAACAAATTGCCTCTGTCCTGGAGATTACGGAATATCAAGCAACGGACATCGTTGAAGGTTTAAAGGAAGAATATATATCGGATGTACGCGGGATTCATGTGATCGAAATAGCGGGTGTTTATCAAATGGCGACAAAGAAAGAGCACTCGGATTACTTGAAAAGGCTGGTGGAAACATCAAGCACTCAAGGATTGTCCCAGGCGGCTTTGGAAACACTAGCAATCATTGCCTATAAACCTGTATCTTATACACATGTCCGATAAC
>NZ_JBHVQU010000230.1:0-5346 GCF_042886655.1 Peribacillus sp. NPDC058002
TGTGTATAAGAGACAGATGTTACATATATTAAAAAGTATCATTCACTAAATAACAAAGCCCTATCTCTCTTGAGTATAGGGCTTGTTCTAGTTCTTATTTATTCACTTTCAAGCTTACTTAATAAATTCTTAAGCCGTGTTATTTCAAATTTACGTTTCTTAAACCACTCTTGGGACCAAATCCGGTGAATTTTCCATCCCAAGTTTTCAAGAACTTGCTGGCGTAAACGGTCTCGGTCTCGAGCGACTTTCGAACTGTGATAGGTTTTACCATCACATTCAATGCCACACAGATATGAATCAGGTCGACTAGGGTCTACTACCGCTAAATCAATTTTATAGCCCGAAGCTCCAACTTGAGTATGAACCTCATATCCCATATTTACAAGAGCTTCGTACACATCTTCTTCGAATGGCGAATCGAAAATTTTGGTGTTGTCTGTAGATGAATAAGTTGGAAGATGTCCATTTCTAGCCATTTCCATGTAATCTCGTAAACGATGAACACCAATGCTCTTTGTCCTTCCCAACGGAATATCCTGAGGCAATAAGGAACTGATCAATTTAATATGATATTTGGCGCGAGTTATTGCTACATTCAAACGTCGCTCACCCCCATTTTTGGTTAAAGGCCCAAAGTTCATATGAAGGTTGCCATCAGGTGTTTTCCCGTATCCAATACTAAAGAAAATCACATCACGTTCATCCCCCTGTACATTTTCCAAGCTCTTCACAAAAAATTCATCCATTTGGCCTTCTTTAAAAAATTGCTCCATTGAGGAGTTATTTCTTCTCAAAAGGTCAATTTGGTCACGAATCTCAGTTGCCTGCGCATCACTGAAGGCAATGACTCCTAAAGAACGATCCGGGGATTTCCGGAAGTGCTCGAATACCATTTGAGCGGTGACTTCTGCTTCTCTCTGATTACTTCGGGTTCCGCCTCGGTCATACAATCCATCCGGTACATGAACAAATTTAACACCTAACTCATCACCATTTTCAGCACTAGGGAATGTAATTAAACTGTTTGAATAAAAAGCCGAGTTGGAAAAAGAAATTAGTGACTCATGTCTACTCCGATAATGCCAGCGTAATCGCATATTCTCTAGTACATACATGCACTCATCAAGAATGCTCTCATACTCTACTTCATTTTCATCTTCAAATTCTTCACCTGCTCCACCCGCTTTAAAAAAGTCTGTTGGTGGTAGCTGCTTATTATCACCTACAATAATAACTTGGGATGCTCGAATAATTGAACCGATCGCATCTTCGGGGAAAATTTGGGACGCCTCGTCAAAGATGACCACATCAAATGAAATATCATTAGCATCTAAATACTGGCTCACCGACAAAGGACTCATCAGAAAGCACGGTTTAATTTCTAAGGCTAAAGCAGAAGTTTGTGATATTAATTTCCGAATCGCCAGATGGCGTTTCTTTTTTCCAATTTCATGAAGCAAAACCCCAAGTTCCCGGCGATAGGTGAGACTATCAATGGCATGCTTACGGTTTTGTTCCAAAATCTTTTGTATCCGCTCCCCATTCTGTTCTAGGCTCTTTAAATCAGACTCACGGAAATTAAGAATTGTTTCATTAGCTCGTTCCGCATCAAAATCATAGAGGATTTCTTCGTCCTGATAAACACTATCCAACCATTTTCGATAAAATCTTTTCTGAAACAGTTCAGAGAAGGAACCTTTAGATGGTTTTTCTTTTTCGAGATATTCCAAGAAAGAAGACAGTTGAGCATCTTTTATTTTCTTCTCCAAACGTTGATAACGAATCCATTCCTCGAGTTGCTCCATTGAATCAGCACGTTTATTAATCCAAGAAATATAAGTATCAAGTGGACATTTTTGTAAGCTATTTCCCTTTATCTTAAGGGTTTCTTCTGTAAAATAGGTCACTAATTGTCCGTATTGTTGATCATGTTGTTTCAAAACCTCTTCACTTTTTTTATAAACAGAAAACAATTCTTGTTTTTGTTCTAGAGTGGAACCTTCTGAAATGTATGCCAAGAGGGTATCCGGCACATGCCCATGCGTAAAATATTGCATCCATTCTTCCAGCCACGCTAACGCATCAAAAATAATTTCCCAATTTGTTGTATAACCTGAAAAATAATCGCCGAAGGTTTCCTTTAAGGAGTCTAATTCAGTATCGAGAAGCTGTTTTAGCTCCTGAACATTAATAGCTTGTTGCAAATCTATTTTCAGCTCTGAGACAGTTAGATATTCACGTTTAATGAACCGTCCAATTAAATCGTATTCCTTATACCAGTGGTCAAGGTTCTCATGCAACCAGTCAAAGCTAGTGGTTAAGCAGGACATTTTCCACTTAAGGACCTCTGTTCGATGGAAATCATCGAATAAATGAGGGACTTTCTCCAACAAAATGTTAATAGTAAGTTCCAATTGTTGTAAAGCTCTTTTTAAGTCGTTATATCGGTCTCCAATCGTGAAAGAATCCTCCATTAAAAGAGCCTGAAAGCGTTCCGGAATAAAAGTAGCGGAAGTTTGTAACTTCTCTACATCGGAGAGTGCTTGTTCAACACTTTCCCATGGCGTGCGTTCCTTTTGATACCAAGAGCCTATAACCTCTTTTAACTGAGGCTCGTGTTCAATCAATTGATTTTTCAGTTGAACAATTGATAATGCTAAGTCTGTATCCTGTAATAAATCCTGTAGGGATAGATATGAAACCGTTCCAGGCTTTCTTACATCTAATAGTTGTTTAGTGTTACCATAAAATTTCTGCAATTTCACCTGCAGCTCTTTCAATTCATTCGTTACTTCGATAATTGACCATTGTTCTACAGGTTGGGCATTCCACTTAATAAAGAGGGTTGGGAACTCACCTTGAAGGGATTGAAGCACCTCTAGCATGTTAGCTGAAGCGGAGTTCAATCGTCCATATTCCGAAATCAGATGTTCCAAAGGTCCAGCCGATTGAATCAGAACCTCTTGTAAAGAAGCTGGTGCTTTGAAAGCTGGAAACATCTGTTGAATTTCTTGTAAAGCATAAAATGACTCCTCAATACTATTCCATGCTGTTTCATGTTCCTTATAATGCCTTCCAAAATAAATGCGGAAATCGGATTGTTTTTCGTCCATCCATTTTTTGTACTCCAACACCCGTTTAGCCGAGCGGACATGTTTAATTAGTGTATCGAAGTCGTATTTCGTTTTTTGTTTCAATTTTGAGCTTATCCATTTTCGATCTCGATTGAAGTTTCCGTTAAAAACCCTCATAGGGGATTGATATGTTGTTTCAAACCGTTCTAGCATATCAAATATACGTTCTTCATCTAGAATTTCTTCTTCATAGAGCTCCAATGTAGCCGACAATTCCCGTTGATATTTCTTTTGAACGTCCTTGGATTGTTGAATAAAACTATAAATATCGTGCTGACGTTCGGTTTGAAACCATATCGGTGTCGGCCTCGGGTCTTGAGAAAGCAGCTCTATCATCGATTTTATGTTCGTAACTGACTTTACATTGGGCAGTTCTGTATCTAGTAATTGAGAGACATAAGGTACTACTTGTTCAAATTGTTGCTGTAGAGCTAAATACTTTTCAATTCGCTCTTGGATTGAGAGCCTTTTGCTGAAAACCTCATCTTCTTTTGTATCTGTCCTGTTAGATGAGGCAAACATAGGAAAAAGTTCCGCCCCTTGTGTCTCAATCGTTTGTCGTAGCGTAAACAAATCCAGTTCCAGGATAGAAGGTTCATATTTTTGCTGTAACAAACCTTGCTTTTGTTCCAAGGCCAAAAATCTTCGTTTAGCTTCTTGAACAGATTTTTGAACTCCTTCTAAATCGTGAAACCATTGTTTTGTTGGGCTCGGCTTTTTCAAAATCGTCTCCATGAAAACACTCAAAAGATGGACGTCCTCAACCTTTTGAATGAGAGGCAGACCAAATTCATCTGTAACAGATTGTAAATCCTCAATAGTCTGCAATGAATATCTTCCCTGTTTAATGGTTTTCTCGAAAACATCCCGCTCTTGAACAAGTATTATTGGGTCCTGAGAACCAAATGATTTAAATAAGTCTTCGGATCGAACAAACAACTCATCATTGATGGTCGATAAGTCATTCTCTAAGATATCTGGGTGGTACAATTGAGACAAAGCCCTTTTCTCCTTCAAGAAGGTCGACATCTTCTCCTGATATTTCTTAGCTTCTTGGATAGTTGTTTGAATCGCTTCTTGCTTAAACCAATGTTGAGGTGGATTAGGTGAATATTTAGCCATTTCGATTATGGTTTGATTTTGACGAATGTCTTCAATTGTTTCACTTCTTAATCCCAATTTTTGTTGACTGGTTTGAACTGATTGACAAAGTTCATTAATACTTTTCAGAATCTCTTGAAGCAATGAATCCATGGTGGATGCCAATTGCAGACTATAAACCTGCTTGTTAAACCCCTTCCAAATCGGGGCATGTTCAACTAAAATCATTTTGTTACGATAACGCTCTAATTCATTTAAAAGATCCAGAGTGTATTCAAACTTTGTCGACTCGTTAATATCAAAATCAAAAAGCATTTCGTCAATTTCATCAAGTTTTGCTAAGACTCCGTGAATTTCATAAACGGACTTCCCGAAAGGTTCACGAATCTGATGCAGTTTTTCAGAATACGTATTAAGTTGCTCTCTTAAGTGATTGATATTTGAATAAAGTTCATTTTTAATTTGGTTACGGTTCGGATGTTTATCCATAACCTGCTGAAACGAATCCAAAACCGACCGTTTATTAGCTTTATGGCTATGTAACTCCATCGAGAATTCACCCAGTCCAACGCTCTCTAAACGGGATTTAACCACTTCAAGGGCCGCCATTTTTTCGGATACGAATAAAACTTTTTTATTTACCGCCAAGCATTCAGCAATGATGTTCGAAATCGTCTGGCTTTTCCCCGTACCCGGAGGGCCTTGTAGAACAAAACTTACACCATTTTTGGCCGCAATGATTGCTTGCTGTTGGCTATAATCCGCATCTAAAACCTGATAGGATTCTTCGGACGGCACTTTACGGTCCAGACTGCTCTCATCCGGCACAGATGATAAATCAATTATATTATCGTCATTATCAGTTTCTACTCCGGATATCTTACGGATAAGAGGGTGACTTTCAAGCAAATCTCGGTAATTTTCAAGATCTTTATACATCACTAATTTACTAAAGGAAAATAAAGAGAGATAGAGTTCAGGTGAAACGGACCACCCTTCTAAATAATCGATTTGTTTAGATATTTCGCTCCATATTGTTTGGAGTTCTACCTCTTCTTGATCAACTAACTCCGTAAATGTAATCCCCTTCTCTTCCCGTAGTTTGTGG
>NZ_JBHVQU010000231.1:0-1450 GCF_042886655.1 Peribacillus sp. NPDC058002
TTGTAGAACAGAGGCTACACTGGAACTAACTATTAAATATCGTTAGGAGAAAGTGCCATGAAGCCATTGCAAATATCACCGGAAACCGCATTAAAGTTATCCAAGTCACTAAATTTGCCTTTAGAGCAAATCATGCATATGCCTACACCCGTCTTGCTGAGAAAGCTTGCCGAAGCGGAAGCAAAAGAAAATACAAAATAGCTGCAGAGGAATCTGCAGCTATTTTTGTACGTACTCATATGTGTGCGAAACGGCCTTTCGGAGTATATCTTAAAAGGTGCTCCATCCTGCCCATTGATCTTGAAACTGAGCAATACCCAATTTCACCGCATAAATATTTAATTTTCAGTCCTTCTAAGGAAACCTGCCGCTATCTTTTATAATGTAATTAACCATCAGTTTGAGCTGATCGAAACATCTCATTCCCATACATGTCCTATATGAACTAAAAATGAAAGGGGCCCCATCTCCGTACTCCCTTTTACAGCTCCGTTTCCACAAATCAGCATCTCCAGATGGTATTTTGCTTTTAGCTTTAAAATTTCCTGTATTTTGCTTACCCTATACCAATTCCCCGGATATTCCAGGAATCAAAATAGGCAAAAAACCGCACTTGGGCGGTTTCAATTGGTAAAGATCAATTCTTTTGCAAAATCAGGAAATGGCTTCTTTTTGACTGATATTAAGTGTTCATTTTCATAGGTACAGGCAAATTCTAGTGATGGTTCATCCTGTAATATATCTTTTAGATAATGCTTTATGTTGGACACAACTTCATTTGACTCCAAAACCCATTTAAATGGCTTCCAGGCAAGTTCCCCTTCATCACAGGCAGATAGTCCGCCCCCAGCATCTTCAGCTCGGTAAACATACATTCCGCCCGTCTGATTCCATGTCACGATCCCTCGAAAGGCCATCCCCTTTACCTTCAATCCAGTTTCTTCAAGAATTTCCCGTTCCATCGATTCATCGATGGTTTCACCTTGCTCTATTTTCCCACCTATACCATTCCATTTATGCCTATTCGGATTCTTTTGGCGAAATAGCATCAACACTTCAACTTCGTTGGATCTTTTTCGAGTTATGAAACAAATATTATATATAATATCCATGGTTGTTTCCTTTCTGAAACGCACATTATTCGCATCTACTTCATAATTACTTTATACTTTAATAACGAACCTCTAGGAAGGAGAATTAGTATGAAACTGACCATTTCCGATCAAGCAGCCAAGTGGTATATCGATGAGCTGGGGCTTCAAGAAGGCTCTCATTTGCGCTTTTATGTAAGATATGGCGGGCATAGTACCGTCCAAAGCGGCTTTTCATTAGGTATCATCCAAGAAGAACCTGAAACAGCAGCAGCAGTAACAACTATGAATGAAATTAATTTTTATGTAGAAGAAAAAGATTTATGGTACTTTGATGATCATGATTTACTCATTACTTT
>NZ_JBHVQU010000231.1:1460-5317 GCF_042886655.1 Peribacillus sp. NPDC058002
GAAAAACTGACTGAACCAGAATTCCACTATGAAAAAAGTGCCTGACAATAAAGCAGCGGTGTTAACTGCTGTTTTTTCTTGTTCAATCGAGCAGGCGCTCTTTTATATTTTCCGCCCTTAAAATTTCCGCTTGCTTGTCCCCTAAAAGATCGAAATGAGAATAGCCATCCTTCCTGTGGTGAATCCATTCTTTTTTTAGCCCGTATTTCTTACCCCACTCCGATAAACGCAGTAAATCTTTGCATCCCACTTTAGTAACCGTCTTGCAACCAGGAAATCGGTCATCCAGCCAATAATGAGTTAAAAAAGCTATTTGACCTTGATCTATTTTCTGCTTCCAGGCTACTACGTCTCCCCGTTTAATCCCAAAAGCCATTTCTTGATCACCTCAATAAATATTATTGATCCAATTCATCCTGCTTTTTATTTTTCTCATAGGCCTCATGCCATTCAGGATACATGCGTTTAATGGATATCGGGCGGAAGCTCTCCTTTTTAACGCATACGTGAGAAGAATGACCTGTAGCCGCCACTTCATTTTTCCCATTAACGATCTCATACCCATAAATGACCCGTAAGCCGTCATACTTTTCAATCCAGGTTTTAACTTTTACCTTATCACCATATCTAACCGGGGTTTTATACGAAGCCTGAATATCCATAACAGGTGAGATGATGCCATCCGCTTCCATATCAGCATAATGAAATCCTAAATCATTTATCAACTTTGTCCTGCCCAGTTCCATCCATATCAAATAATTCGCATGGTAAACAACACCCATTTGATCTGTCTCTGCATACCGCACTTCAATTTCGTTTTCAGCTATGAACATTTTGTTTCCCCACTTTCATTTCTATTGCAATAAACATTCTACCATAACAAATGTGCAATTTTCATTTAAGCTGTCTTGATTGACTGCTTCCCTGCCATGAAAAACTAAAAATAAAGAGGAGAAAGATTTTGCGCCTCTTTCTCCCCTTTACTTAGTTGTTTACATATTATCGTTACTATAACCGCTTTCCCGTGCTTCTTGCTCATCTTGCATTTCTTCCTTCATTCCTTCAATGCTCTTTCTTCTTCGTTCATTTTTGGCCTCAATTGCCTGTTTCTCCACACCTGAAGAAAATGATAACGTTTCATTTGCAGCGGTTATGTTTTCTTCTGTATTTTGAATTGCATCCTGAATTTTTTCAACATTATCCAAACGGTTATCCTGATTGTGTTTATATGAGCCCATTATTTTCACCTCATGATTTTTTATTTACATAATATTATTACGATCACTTTAGTATAACTTGATTATTCGCCTTTAGTTTGAATGACCTGAGGATGTTTCCCGGATTTGTCCTGCATTTTCTTACCGTTATTCCCACCCGCTGCTATTGGTTGTGTCCCTAGATGGCTCGGTCTAAAGTGTTTGGAATCTTTTTTTGGATTACCCATTCTATCGCCTCCTTCTCTTATCATGGATAAAAAAGAGGAAATTCATGAATGCCAGTTTTTGAAAAAGCCATGAAAAAAGAGCCAGCACTTTGAAGGGACCTTCATGGCACTGGCTCTTTTTAATATATCTTGCAAAACTTATTCAGCCTTTTGCATATGTTTTTTTTCAAGACGTTCCTCAATTCTCTCCATTTGTTTAACGTCCATCAATAATTCCTTTTTGTTTTCTTTTATTAATTCTTCAAATGTCCTTTTTCTTTTTTTCATGCTTTTCACCTACTTATTTTAATATACTATTCAGTATTGCCAAATTAACGTAAAATTATGACTATATGGTTTCCGTCCTTAAAATTGTCATAATTATCAGATTTTAAAATCCGATTAAGTTCCATTTCTCCACTCTTTATACTTTAACCCTTTTTTCATAAACAACAACCGTAATTTTTTAAATTTTTAGATTTTTTCATTAAATTTTGACAACTTTGTTAACATACGATAAAACGGAACCTCATAAAGGTCCCGTCCAACGTAGTATAATTACGGTTAAAAGCCAATTGACCAACCTTTTTGTTCTGAAAAAACGTTTGCTCCCTTACCGCCGTCTATGCCAAGTGACGCTAATTTCTTCCATTCTGATGGTACTTCATAAAGTTTCTCTTACTGCATGCTATTTATATTTCGTTCCATATCTTTAAGTTGCATGGCTGAAATTACCTTATTCCTGATAATGCCTTCTTTGTCGATGAAGTAAGTTGTTGGAATGCTAAGAATCCTGTAACGCTCATTCACTGGATTCTTTGCACTTTGACTGTCCAGAGGAATTGTAAAAGTAATTCCATTATCCTCTACAAATGCTTGTACATCGTTTTCGGGGTCAATATTGACGGCTAGAACGACCACATCATCACCAGCTTGCTGTGCATATTTCTCCATATCCGGCATTTCCTTCTTGCAAGGCGGACACCACGTTGCCCAAAAATTCAGCATTACCTTTTTCCCCTTATAATCAGATAATTCAACTTGTTTCCCATCCAAAGTTTTCAGGGAGAAATTCGGTGCTTTAGCTCCAATTTCCAATCCGCCCAAAGCATCTTTTTCGTCATTTCCCTTCGGTTCATTATCCATTGCCTGCACGATCGCTACCGTAATAAGTGACAGTAAGGCCACCGAAGCAATAATTTTTTTAAGCATACTCGTCCTCCTAGTCCCATTACAATAAAAATATTAGTTCTTTTCCAGAAATAGAACAACTTCCCTATTCCATCTTAACAATAAAAGGACATCCGGAAAAGTGTAATTCCTTCAAATCATATCATGATATCGCTTTGTTTCAAAAACTTGACACAAAAAAAGCGGTAAACCTGACAAGTAGGTTTACCGCTTCCTAAAAGCTGAAATTAGCCTTTTAATTTATTACGTAATACCATTTGAAGGATACCACCGTGACGGTAGTAGTCGATTTCGATTTCGGAATCGAAACGAACAAGCACATCAAATTCTTTTACGTTTCCAGCTTCATCAGCTAGCTGTAACTGTTACGATATCACGAGGTTTAACTGTTTCGTCGATTTTAACTGCGATCGCTTCTTTACCAGTCAATCCAAGCGTTTCAGCGTTTTCGCCTTCTTTGAATTGAAGTGGAAGAACACCCATCAATGCAAGGTTAGAACGGTGAATACGTTCAAAGCTTTCAGCGATGACTGTTTTGATGCCAAGAAGGTTAGTACCTTTCGCAGCCCAGTCACGAGAGCTTCCCATACCATAGTCTTTACCAGCGATGACTGCAAGACCTGTTCCATCAGCTTTATATTTCATACAAGCATCATAGATAGCCATTACATCGCCTGTTGGCCAGTAAGTTGTGAATCCACCTTCTGTACCTGGAGCAACTTGGTTACGGATACGGATGTTTGCGAACGTTCCGCGCATCATCGCTTCATGGTTACCACGACGAGAACCGTAAGAGTTAAAGTCACGCGGTTTCACACCGTTTTCACGAAGGTAGATACCAGCTGGTGTATCTTTACCGATTGCACCTGCAGGAGAAATGTGGTCAGTTGTAACTGAGTCACCGAATTTACCAACTACACGCAAACCGGAAAGTGGGTTAACTGAACCAGGTTCTGGTGATAATCCTTCAAAGAATGGAGGATTTTGAATGTATGTTGATTTAGAATCGAAAGCATAAATCGCTTCGTTGCTAGTTTGGATTTCGTTCCAACGTTTGTTATCGTTGAATACTGTTTCGTATTCTTTACGGAATAACTCAGGTGTAACTGTTGATTTAACAGCAGCGTTAACTTCTTCTTGTGAAGGCCAGATGTCAGCAAGGTATACATCGTTACCATCTTTGTCTTTACCAAGTGAATCGTTGTTTAGATCAAAGTCCACAGTTCCAGCAAGAGCATAAGCT
>NZ_JBHVQU010000232.1:0-5317 GCF_042886655.1 Peribacillus sp. NPDC058002
GTATAATCGGTTCAGTAAGGTCGAGCTGCCGGATGCACTCGCTTTCTTTAGCGGTAAACGCCTTGTCCCGATCCTTACTGCGGTTGTCATGTTACTCGTTTCACTTATATTATTCTTCGTATGGCCACTCATCTACTCCTGGTTAGTTATATTTGGGGAAGGAATTAGTGAATTAGGTGCAGCTGGAGCAGGACTCTATGGATTTTTCAATCGGCTTTTGATACCAACAGGTTTACATCATGCTTTAAACTCCGTATTCTGGTTCGATGTAATAGGACTTAACGATATCGGTAAATTCTGGGCTGGAACAGGAATAAAAGGAACCACGGGCATGTATCAAGCCGGATTCTTTCCCGTCATGATGTTCGGTTTACCGGCTGCTGCTCTGGCCATGTACCATTCGGCAAAATCACGGAAGAAAAAACAAGTGGCCTCATTAATGCTCGCAGCCGGTTTCGCTTCATTTTTCACAGGCGTTACTGAACCGTTGGAATTTGCTTTCATGTTTGTTGCACCAGCCCTGTTTGTTGTTCATGCCTTATTAACAGGGATATCGTTAGCTATTGCCGCGACTTTCCAATGGACAGCTGGGTTCGGTTTTAGTGCAGGATTCATTGACTTTGTTTTAAGTTCAAGATTGCCATTGGCAAATGAACCTTATATGCTACTTCTTCAAGGACTGGCTTTTGCTGTCATTTACTATTTCTTATTCCGATTCTTGATAAAAAGGTTCAATTTAATGACTCCAGGCAGAGAAGATGATACAGAAGATGAGCTTGATGGTGGAGGAGTGATTGCAGAAGCAGACAGCAGTCAAGGCGGGAATGATGAGAGTAAATTCTTTGGAATGGCATCCGCTATTTATGAAGGTTTAGGCGGAGACGCTAACGTAATATCTGTAGAAAACTGCGTTACCCGATTAAGGGTTGAGGTAGAGAATATGGGAGCTGTCGATCAGAATAAAATCAAATCAACAGGGGTTGCTGGAATCAATATCGTGGGTACCCAAAGCATTCAAGTCATCGTAGGGACACAAGTACAATTCATAGCTGATGAAATTGAAAAGATCCGGAGGCAATAGCTGATACACTAAAAATCTACGATCAGGATTATATTTTCTGATCGTAGAGATTTTTATGATATTGATTTTATTAACTCTGCTCATAAAATAGAATTAAACGAATCAATGTTCTATAATATATAAGGGTATTGAGTGAAGGATTTGCCATGAAGCTTGGAGAATTAGTAATGAAGCTCGTCCGCCAATCATTTGAGTATTTAGGATATCGGCAGTAATGAAGGCTGTATACATACACGTTCAAACTAAAAAAACGATCATATAGTGTTCTAAGTTTTGAACAAGGGTTATCTTTTGCATTTTTCAAACTTTTTGTATGGGGAGGTTCAGGTCTTGTATAAACAAAAAACCAAAGAAACTGACAGTAGTGTCATTGAGTTCATTGAGAACGTCGATAATCCAAAAAAGCGTGAAGATGCATATGAATTGTTGGATGTTTTCACCAAAACGACAGGTTATGAGGCAAAGATGTGGGGACCGAGCATCATTGGGTTCGGTATCTATCATTATAAATATGAATCAGGTCACGAAGGAGAAGCCCCTCTGGTAGGCTTTTCCCCTCGAAAAGCAAAAATCAGTTTATATTTCTCTCCAGGGGATAAAAAAAGGGAAGAATTGTTACAGGCATTTGGAAAACACACTTCCGGAAAAGGGTGTGTGTACATCAATAAAGTGGCAGATATCGATATTAATGTATTGAAAGAATTGATTAATCAGTCTGTCAAGTTTTTGAGAGATAAGTACCCGGACAATGAAATATAAGAGAACGGATGATCAATTTATAATTTTTTAAGAGGAACAAGAAAGCGAGTGGGAACGAAAATGAGAAAAATTAAAGTGGGCATAGTTGGGTACGGATTGTCAGGAGCTACATTTCACGCTCCATTACTAAGTGTTTTAGGGCAGTTTCAAATAACGAAAGTTGTCAGCTCCAAGAAGGAAAAAGTCCAAAAAGATCTGAAAGATGTGGAAGTGGTAAGCAGCTTAGAGGATATTCTTGAGGACGCGTCCATTGATTTGGCAGTTATTACGACACCGAGTGGTTTGCATTATGAAATGGCCAAGCAAAGCTTGTTGGCCGGAAAGCATGTCATCCTTGAAAAGCCGATGGTGGTGGAAGGTTGGGAGGCAGAGGAGCTAATTAAGATTGCCGAGGAAAAGAATCTGCTATTAAGTGTCTATCATAACCGGAGATGGGATAATGACTTTTTGACCGTGAAAAAACTTATGGATGATGGAGTGCTTGGGGAAATCAATACATACCAAGTCCATTATGATCGATACAGGCCTGTGGTCAGGGATAGATGGAGGGAAAAACCAGGCCCGGGATCAGGCATGCTATATGATTTAGGATCACATCTAATCGATCAAGCACTGCATTTGTTTGGATTGCCGCAATTCGTTTGGGCAGATGTTTTTTCCCAAAAAGAAAATGCAGAAACGGATGATTATTTCCATGTGATATTAGGATATGAAAAGCTGAGAGTTATCTTACACTCAGGCTCAATCGTTCCGAATAATGGACCGCGGTATCAGGTGCATGGAAGTAAAGGATCATTTATCAAGTACGGTCTTGATTGCCAAGAGGCGGCCCTGAGTGAGGGGAAAAAACCGCTGGATGACTCTTGGGGTGCAGATGAACCCGAATTCTATGGTAAGTTGGTTACGGTTGAAGGAGAAAATGAGATACATGAAACCATTGAAACCCTGCATGGTTCTTATTTAACGTATTACCAGGCAGTTGCCGATAGTATATTGAGCGGGAAGAAAGCTCCAGTCACTGCCCAAGAAGGGTTATCGGTCATTAAAATCATTGATGCGGCTTTTGAAAGCAGTAAAGGAAAGAAAGCCATCTATATTAAATGAAATTCAATTTCCCCTCATAACATCATGAATTGAGAAAACTGAATGCTAAGCGGCCTTATTTTCAGAAATAAGGCCGCTTTTAATTTTGGTCAAATGCATGATTTCCCTCGTGAATTCGAGTGTTACGCAAGATTTAGAACTGTTTTTGCATAAAATTGGAGCGAATATTCGAGAGATTGAGTGTTTACTCGTGAGTTCATGCCATTTACTCGTGAATTTGGAGCAAATACTCGTGAAATTCATACATTTACTCGTGAATTTGCCGCATTTACTCGTGAATTCAAATATGACACAAGATTTTGAGCGGTTTACGCATAAAATTGAGTGTTTACTCGTAAATTCGAATATTACGCAAAATTTGACCTGATTCTGCATCAAATTGGAGCGAATATTCGAGAGATTGAAGTATTTGAACTGTGGATATTCTGTTTTGGAGGATTTATATTGAAATGAAAACCCCCGAATGGCGGCTGCTATTCGGGGGTTTCGTTAAGGTATATAAAATGAAATGCCTTTTAAGCTCTAGGATAATGCCTTTGTATGAAGAGATCGCTTTTGCCAAGCCATGGTAATCATCAAAGTAATGAATAAGAGGATAAGGCCCAACATGAAAGGATAGGTGATGTGGATATCATACATCATTCCGGCAAGTGTAGGTCCGAGCACATTTCCGATGCTCATATATGCATTATTCATACCCATTGCAAAGCCCTGCTCATTTCCTGCCATCTTGGAAATCAGTGTGTTAAGAACTGGACGTAAGATGGAGGTGGAAAGGAAGATGACCAGTGAAATTAAAAAGAAAATCAGGTAACTTGAAGCAAAAAGGGATAGAAGGAAACCGATGGCTGCAACACTGATAAAGATATTCAGCACATTCACTTCCCCGAAACGCCGTACAATCCGGTCGACGACAAACAGTTGTACAATTACACTGACGATACCTGTGGCTGTAACCATGACGGCGATGTCCTTAGGGCTTGAATTGAATTGATTATCAAGATAAAGACCAATGACAGATTCATATGCCATTAAGCCAAAGCTCATTACAAGAGTAATGATGAGTGGGATGAAATAGGGCATTTTCACGGATAAGGCAATCTTCCGAACCATCGTTTCGGTTTTTGCATCCATGTCTTGAGTAACTTGTGCCGTTTCGCTTTCTTTTAAAACAAAAATCGAAAATACTACAGCTGATAGGGATACCAGCGCAGAAATCAAAAAGGGAAACTTCAAGCCAAAATCAGCTAAAAAACCTCCAATTCCTGGACCGACTACAATGCCCAGTGACATGGCGGCAGATACTAAACTATTGCCTTTAGCGCGTTGATCAAATGTGGTGATATCGGCTACATAAGCAAAAATTGCGGGGATAAGCAAAGCTGCCCCAATCCCGCCAATGATGCGTGAAGCATATAATAACCAAATGGAATTGACTGCATAAAAAATAAACATGGATAATGTCAAACCAATCAATCCATAAATAATCATTTTTCTGCGCCCGAATTGGTCAGTCCATTTTCCGGCAATTGGTGAAAAGATAAGTTGTGCACCTGCGAAAATGGCAATCATTAGGCCAGCGGCGGTTCCTCCTTGATTAATGGAGGCCAGGTATGCTGGTAAAATGGGAATGATGATACCGAAACTTCCTATTGCTATAAACATATTGATCATGAGGATAATGATCTTCTTGCGTTGTTCTGCTGACATGGGCAGCCTCTCTCTCTCTTTAAAAATCAATAACCAATTTAATTCGCATGGTTAATTTTTTGATACGTTAATTATGTTATAGTTTTAGATAGATAGTGTCAATAAGAAAGGATTGTCAAACATGCATTCAAGTGAATTGTATAATTTACATCTAGAAATCAAGGAACTAAGCAGCCTCTCACAGGAATTGGTGGAACCTTTTTTGGTTAAATATGATTTAACTTCTGTACAGTATCGCGCATTGCATTTAATTGTCTTGACTGAATCCATAGCAGTTAAAGATGTTTCGAATCATTTAAAAATCAAACCTGCAGCAGGAACTGCACTAATTGACCGGCTTGAACGGAAGAAGTTGATTGAGAGGGTACACAGTGAGGATGATCGGCGGTTCGTTTTTATCCAATCCACCGAAAGTGGAAGGAGAATCTATCATTCCATAAATAAGTGTTTTGCCAAGATCTTTCGTGAATTTTATGGGGTCCTAAATGAAGAGGAAACGCAAGGGCTCAAACAAATCGTCGGGAAACTGACCGAACATGCATCGTCTTGCATAGAGAATAAAATATAGTCTTCCTGACGTCTATAGTTTCCATTATAATAGAAAGAAGAAGGCTCTTTTCGTAAAGATTGTTGTTTTTAAAATGAAACGATTTAAGGTTGATT
>NZ_JBHVQU010000233.1:0-5276 GCF_042886655.1 Peribacillus sp. NPDC058002
AATGGATTTCGAGATGCGGAGTCCATTATTTTTTTTGCTTTTTCCCATGCCCATTCAACCGATCGGCTAGAACAGAACTCTATAACACTCTCTGCTAGTCTACGTGAAAACCGAAAAAGATTCTGGTAAATGAATTCAGAAGTAGTAGCGTTACAAATACTCGCTTAATCGCAGGATTTCATCAACCTTGAACCACAGTGCAAAGAATCTTTAATAAAAGGTTAGTTGTGAAATATCTTTTCTGTGCTAATTTTTTGACCACTTATCAAAAGTAATTCTCAAAGTTCAATAAAATGGCCTTCATGGCTTGGCTGGAGTTTCCCTTTTTTCTAATCCTTTGTAGAAAGTGCATGAACAAAATCACCAGTTAATCCTCGACCGTCAATTCTTCATCCAATAAGTATCTCTTTGTAAATAGGTTTCTACTTAAAGTAACAAGCTGGTGTTAAAGAATGAATTGGACTTTTGTGGTAAGTTATTAAAGTAAGATTTAAAGTCATTGTCTTAGTGGGAAGTATTCATACTATATTTAAGGAATCAATAAAGGAGAGAATCCATGGTAGGTACACACAAACCAAACATTCTTGTATTTAGTCCTATTCAGAAAGAGGTTGAAGCTTATGCTGATTGTATCCGCAATACTGGGTTTATATCAGTAAAGGCAGCGAAAACTTTGGGGGAAGTAGAAAAATTTTTACCAGGTACAGAAGTAATTTTGGGTTGGAATTTCCCTACACAATTACTATGTAAACCAATGGCCTCATCTGTTCGCTGGTTTCAGTCAATGGGAGCCGGAGTCAATGATTTGATTGCAGACAAATCAATACCTAAAAACATTACATTAACCCGAATTATTGACCAATTTGGTGCTTACATCTCTGAATATGTATTTTCGTTTCTCTTGGACATAGTGAAAGACGGTCCTCGGATGAAACAATCTCAAATGGAACGGAGGTGGGATCCTTTCATTTCTGACACTCTAAAGGGGAAAACAATCGGGGTGGCTGGACTTGGATCGATTGGCACTGAACTTGTACGTAAAGCTCGAGCATTTGATATGAATGTACATGGATTAAGCTTTAGTGGAAAACAAGCAACACTCGTGGATCTTCACTTTACTCCAGATCAAAGGGGTGAATTTGTAAAAGATCTAGATTATTTGGTCCTAACCCTCCCTTTAACGGATTCCACTTATCATATCCTTAACAAGGACCTTCTTTTAGCGATGAAATCCAGCGCTTACCTTATCAACGTTGGCCGTGGAGCATTGATAGATGAAGGGGGTTTAATATCTGTCATGCGAGCAGGACATCTTCAGGGAGCCGTCCTCGATGTGTTTGAGACAGAGCCGTTGCCGAAAGAACATGTCTTCTGGTCAATGCCGAATGTGTTTGTCACTTCTCATCTGTCAGGACCAAGTACGATTAACGAAGTGAGCAACTTTTTTCTTGAAAATTTAAGGAGATTTTTAAGCGAACAACCGTTAAATGGATTGGTAGATCGGAACCGAGGGTATTAAACCATATAATAATTGTTGTTATTTGCTTTCAATGGATATTTATTGAGACAGCCGCATTTTTCAACCGAGGAATGCGGCTGTCAAACTGAAAGTAAATAATAAATAGTTTTAGTTTTACTAAAAGTACTTTCTAAAGTCTGTAGACATATTAAGATATAGGTGTGTGCAATTTTTATATTCTAACGAGGTTAATGGTAAAATACCTAAACATAGATCATCACTTTTGATAGCTTTTTTAGGCTATCCATAAAAGAAAGCCCTGAATTTTTAGTAAAGGTCCAAGATAATTATATTGAATGTTAAAACAATGCTACCTTACGCAACAGACATTTAGGTTTAGTTATCTTATGTATTCTTATAGATGGAGCATTGAATCTACTTGAGGTCCTACAAGCATTCTAAGACCACTTAAAATAAAAAATGAATCAGGAAATTAAGCAGCATTACCTGATTCATTTTTTATTAAGTTAGGCGTTATCTTTTTTTATTAAGTTCTGTTTCTGTTTGGATTTTATGTTGTCCGTTTTAATTCATTTGTTAACCGGATAAATTCTTCCTTATTACGGTTTTTCAATGAGTCGTCGATTTGTTTTTCAATTTGGGCTTTCCTGTAATCGGCAAGGGCTCTTTTTAGTACCATTTCAGCGGTCACTTCAGGTTCCAGTAGCGTTTCAGGCAATTGCTTTTCCATAAGAAACCAACTCCTTTACCTTTTTTCTATTATACTGAGCATCTTGAGGATTATTATTATTTTATAAAGTGCTTGTCTTGCTCCTTTTTCTATTTTCATCGGAATTATCACAACGGGCAAAAGATCCTTAATAGGTCGTTGTGAAACTATCCTTTCTGAACTGATTTTGCCCGCTTTTCAAAAGTAATTCTCAAAGTTCAATAAAATGGCCTTCATAGATTGGCTTGAGGGAATTGTCATGCATGAATACCTCACCCCGCTAAATCTATGCCTCCTTTATTCGAAGGGTGATCTCTGCTCGTTTTTCTTTGAAACTACGAGCTTCTTTTACCTTGGTGATACCATTTAGCAAGAATATTGAATTGCGAGGGATATATTATGATGAAAAGGAAAAAAAGGATACGGAGATAAAGAAACTGTTTGCGAAACTAATGGAACAGGCGAGTTACAAGGCTGGAGGGTAAATTGTAAAGGGAAAGATAAAGTAAGAAGCAAGCGAAGGAATAACATTCTGACTTTTAATACGAGAGTAGAATATTTGCTCAGCAAATTGCTCCTTTTACCTGAAGGCGCTACTGTAAGTTTTAGAGGTTGCCTCAAACAACCGTCAAGCAGGCTCGATGCCTGCTCTAAATCGAGAAAAAACGGATTTTTTTCTCCATGCGTGAACGCACCAGCTGATGATCCAGCCGGTGTGCCTCCTTTTATTGTTTTTTCCTTCAGGTGCTTTTTCCCAAGGTACTCAATAACTAAAGGGGGACGTTGCCCCCCTTTGCTTGTCCAATTTCTTTTTCAAAAATATCCCTTTGCTTTTAAGCTAACATACTTACCCGTATGGGAAACAATCAAATGGTCTAAAACTTCAATCCCCATAATTTTCCCTGCTTCCGCCAATCGCTTTGTTACTTCAATGTCTTCCATACTCGGGGTTGGGTCACCCGATGGGTGCTGATGGCTGACGATAAGGGAAGCCGCGTTGTTTAAAATGGCGCATTTCAGCACATCTCTAGGATGGACGACACTCGCATTCAGACTTCCTACATGCGCCCGATGAAGACCTACCACATGATTTTTCGTGTTGAGCATCATGACAAGGAACACTTCCCTGTCCTCGTTTGCGATTTGCGCGGCGGCCAATTCCCGGGCATCTTCTGCATTGCGGATTTGGAAGGCCGCAAACGGCTCAACCATTTCCCTGATTTCTTGCTTGATTCGTACCACTTCAAAAATTGGGGATAATTCCATTTTCAAAACTCCTTTTCATTTTTTTATTTGTTGCCCTTTTGTTTTCTATGATGAGTGTTTCTTTCCTATTTTCATTTGCCTTGCGAAGCGGTTTGTTCCCCAAAGGGGGATTAGTTTTCCCCTTTGACATGTAGAACGAAAAACACGCATAGACAATCGGTCAAGGGATTAAGCACAAAAAGTTTTTGATGTTGCGATAGCGTCCCTAATCCAAAAGTTTTTTGCCCCTTGATCGATGGGCTGGCCATCTTAGCTTCCTGCCGGAAAGGTTCGGGTGTCCTACCGGCTGGGAGATTAGTCGGCCTGCGCTGTTTTACGATTCGGAAGGCAAAGGGAAAAAATAATAAAAAAAGCAGCCGCCCGGCTGCTTTCCTTGTGACCTTTTATTCTATTAATCCTTTAATCCCTTATTCTTACAGTTTCCGGCTCGTTCGGTATGGCGGCAAGCCGTAAATGGTACAGGAACCTACTGAATTTAGGCGAAGCATGAGTCATACAGTTCGACGTTATCAAATCATTTAATGCCGAATCGACACGTACAGAAAGTTGTAGAAAAGTCCCATTTATTTGAAATGGTCAACAAACAAAATAAACTCACCGTTCGGGTATTTATGAAATATTTATTCCATCATTTTTCTCATATTCTGTATCTCTAGATTAATAAAAGTGAAAGACGATAAACCCCATGGCTCCCAAGGGGTTTATTTTGGTGTAACTTCCTCTAATGGAGTTGTGATTAATTTAAAAAATAATTTAATCGATAGGAGAGAATTGCTATGACTATTTTGTGGAGGTTGGTATGACATGAAGATGACCTCACTATATGAACAGGGAAAGATTTATGTTGCCTAATATTCTGAGGGATGTTTCCCGCCTGTGAAAAATAACGTGGCAAAGCTTCCAACATTTCGCTATTTTCCTTGGGACGTAAAGGTAGCCAAACAAATAAAACCCCCGCACCAACTTTTCAGGCTGATACAAGGGCAATAGTCGCGTTTTATTGATTAAACCAATTTGTTTGGGTGCAAAAAGAGTCTTTAGCCTTTACAAATCAATCCCAGGTCTTTTTTTTCATTCATTTAGTGAATTAATCATAAAAGATTAAATGCATATCACTGTTAGTCCTTGATTTAGCAAAAAATTCTGCTTCATTTCCTCCATCAACAAAGTTACCAATACCCCGGAAAATACCACATTTGCCTCGTTCTATATATCTTACCCCTACATAATCATTATAACTGTCAGGATCGTACTCCCATAATTCAACTTTTAACTTACCAGCTGGACCCACGTAAGAATCCCGACAAATCTTATAATCTCCACCAGTAGAGGCAAACACATCACTTTCAGCACCATTAGAATAAAGAGATTGTTCCCCCAAGTAATCCCAGCCACTTGCAAATGTAGAAGAAGGGAACAACAACGCGGCTAACAATGTCACAGCAATCATTTTAAACATTTTCATGCTCATTCCTCCTCACCCGTTTTGACTTGAAACATATTATTCTCCATATAATTTTAATCAACATTTTTTATATTATCATCTATCCAAAGGTTCAATTTTTCATGAAGCGTTTTTGTAGTATCACTACTTCATCCAAACGGTTAACCTTCTCCCTGATTTCCTGCTTGATTTCTTCCACTTCAAAAATTGGGGTTAATTCCATTTCTAAAACTCCATTTCATTCAGCCAAGTTGTCTGGTGATAATCAGTATTATGTTAACTAAAGAGTTTTCATTTCTATATATTTCTATATATTAGGACAAATGATATAAATCGTAGTACAGTAGTACAATCATTTTTGATCTACTCACACATAA
>NZ_JBHVQU010000234.1:0-5270 GCF_042886655.1 Peribacillus sp. NPDC058002
GGAGCTGTATTCATATATGCTATATTTTCTATAATAGTTGGATTGATTATCTTTTTGCCCAAGTTTGGCCTGTAGGTTGCCAAAATGGTACTCAATTTGAAAGGAAGATGTGAATTGAATACAAACGAATTGATTGAGGAAGCTAAAAAAGCAAGGGATAAAGCTTATGTGCCTTACTCCAAATTTAAGGTGGGGGCTGCCCTTTTAACCTCTGATGGAAAGGTCTATCATGGTTGCAATATAGAAAATGCTGCATACAGCATGTGTAACTGCGCCGAAAGGACAGCTTTATTCAGCGCTTATGCCCATAACGATAAAAAATTCACTAAACTTGCAGTCGTGGCAGATACCGATGGTCCCGTATCCCCATGCGGGGCATGCAGACAAGTTATTTCGGAACTGTGTGAAAAGGATATGCCGGTCGTTTTAACCAACTTACATGGGGATATAAAAGAACTAACAGTACAGGAATTGCTTCCAGGAGCTTTTTCACCGGAGGATTTAAATGAATAAACTATTTGATGATACACAAGTAAAAGGTTACAAATCAGGTTTCATATCGATTATTGGACGACCCAATGTTGGGAAGAGTACATTTCTGAATCGGGTCATTGGTCAAAAGATTGCAATTATGAGCGATAAACCGCAAACTACAAGAAATAAGGTCCAGGGTGTACTTACGCAGAACGATTCACAAATGATTTTCATCGATACACCCGGCATTCATAAACCAAAGCATAAGCTTGGTGACTTCATGATGAAAGTGGCAACGAATACATTGAAGGAAGTCGATTTGATTCTCTTCATGATCAATGCGACGGAAGGATACGGACGCGGTGACGAGTTTATCATCGAAAAACTTCAATCCGTAAAAACGCCTGTTTTCCTGGTTGTAAACAAAATCGATGCGATGCATCCAGATGATTTACTTCCGATCATAGAGAAATACCAACAGCTATACCCTTTTGCGGCGGTCGTTCCGATTTCTGCGCTTGAAGGAAATAATGTTGATACACTTCTTGAACAAATCAAGGAACATCTGCCAGAGGGTCCCCAGTTTTATCCAGCTGACCAAGTGACAGACCACCCGGAGCGTTTTATCATTTCCGAATTGGTCCGCGAAAAGGTACTGCACCTGACACGTGAAGAAATTCCGCATTCAGTGGCTGTTGTCATCGATTCAATTAAAAAAATGGACAACAGTGATACCATTAATGTCATGGCGACGATCGTTGTCGAACGTGATTCACAAAAAGGCATTGTCATCGGAAAGCAAGGGAAAATGCTTAAAGAAGTCGGCAGCCGTGCCAGGGTGGATATCGAAAACTTATTGGGCTCGAAAGTTTTCTTGGAACTATGGGTGAAGGTACAGAAGGATTGGCGGAACAAAGCAAGCCAGCTTCGCGATTATGGCTTCAATGAAAGCGAGTATTAATTAACAAAATTTACGCGTCATGAAAGTTCGGAAAACGGTCAAGCTAACCATATGGTCGGATATTCATTGCTAGTTAAAAATGAAAGGTGGGCTTTATATGTTGGATTTTACCTGGGAGTTATTTACTGAAACAGGTAATGTGGACACCTATTTGCTGTTTAAGGAGATAGAAGTCGAGAGACAGGAAGGACACTTGGTTTTGAACGATGAGCTAGCAGAAATTGATTTTCCTGTTTCATAGGTTAGTCTTGACGAGCATGGGTGGTGTCTTGGTATGCTCCAAAAATGTGAGGGCATTGTCATAAGGCGAACTGCATATGGAGAAAATAACAAAATCATTACTATATATACCCGTGAGCTAGGAAAAATTGGCGTTATGGCTAGAGGAGCCAGTAAACCTAACAGCAGGCTTTCTGCCGTCACACAGCTTTTTTGCTCCGGGTATTTTCTTGTAACCACATCAACCGGACTCGGCAGTCTTCAGCAAGGCGAAATGGTCGATTCACTCCGTTTCATACGGGAGGATCTTTTTGCCACTGCCTATGCTTCATATATTGTTGAATTGCTTGATAAAAGTGTCGAGGATAAGAAACCGAATCCGTATTTATATGAATTGCTTTCACAAACCTTGCATTACATAAACGAGGAATATGACGCAGAGGTTTTGAAATTCATTTTTGAAATGAAGATGCTGCCCGTAAATGGGATTAACCCAGTGCTGAATCAGTGTGCTGTATGTGGTGAAACGGAAGGGGAATTCTCCTTCTCGCTTCGGGAAGCGGGCTTTATCTGTCATCGCTGTCTGGGAAAAGACCCTTATCATTATAAAATTTCACCTGCGGCCGTCAAACTGCTTCGAATCTTTTATTATTTCGATTTATCAAGGCTCGGAAACATTTCCGTTAAGCCTGAAACGAAAAAAGAACTTCGGAAGATCATCGATGCATATTATGAGGAATATTCCGGTCTGCATTTGAAATCAAAAAAGTTCCTGAAACAGATTGATACGATGAAAGATATGTTTTAGGATCTGACCTATTGACATTCCATGCTAGTTTGTATAAAATTCTAATCATTAAAATAAGAAGATTGCGTTGATGGAAAAGAGTATCTGTCATTCTCCATAAAAAGCGAACCCGGGACGGTGGAAGCCGGGATATGGATATACAGGGAAGGGCGTTTCCGGAGCATGTTGCTTTGAAAAGAGGCCGTTTTATAAACGGCAATTAGGGTGGAACCGCGGGTATACTCTCGTCCCTATGCATTTCGCATAGGGACGGGAGTTTTTTGTTTGCCAAGATGTAATGGGTTCCTATTCCTGAATTTTAATAAGAGCCGTTTTAAATAATCTGGAGGTGTACGATGAATATTCAAAATATGATTTTAACGTTACAAAAGCATTGGTCTGAACAAGGCTGCATATTGATGAATGCTTATGATGTAGAGAAAGGGGCAGGAACGATGAGCCCATACACGTTCCTGAGAGCCATTGGACCGGAGCCTTGGAGCGTTGCTTACGTGGAACCTTCCCGCCGTCCTGCTGACGGCCGTTATGGCGAGAACCCTAATCGACTGTATCAGCATCATCAGTTCCAAGTGATCATGAAGCCGTCGCCTGACAATATCCAAGAGTTATATTTGGATTCATTACGCGCATTAGGGATAAATCCGCTTGAGCATGATATTCGTTTTGTGGAGGACAACTGGGAAAATCCATCACTAGGATGTGCTGGTCTAGGTTGGGAAGTATGGCTTGATGGAATGGAAATCACTCAATTTACATATTTCCAACAAGTGGGCGGCCTTGAGTGTAAGCCGGTTTCAGTGGAAATTACATACGGAATCGAACGTCTCGCTTCTTACATTCAAGATAAGGAAAACGTATTTGACCTAGAATGGACAGATGGATTCACAGTTCGGGATATATTTGGTCAGCCGGAATACGAACATTCGAAATATACGTTCGAAACCTCCGACCTTGATATGCTATTCCAGCTTTTCACGATGTATGAAAAGGAAGCGCATCGCCAAATGGAAGAAGGACTTGTACATCCTGCATATGATTATGTTTTGAAATGTTCACATACATTTAACCTTTTGGATGCCAAAGGTGCCATCTCGGTGACGGAAAGAACGGGTTATATTGCCCGGTGCCGTAACTTAGCGCGTAAGGTTGCCAAAACCTTCTATGAAGAGCGGGAAAAATTAGGCTTCCCGATCCTGAAAGTGAAAGGGGAGAATACAAATGAGCAAGCGTGATTTGTTATTGGAGATTGGATTGGAAGAGCTGCCTGCCCGTTTTGTGACAGCATCGATGAAACAATTGTCAGATAAAGTACAGCAATGGCTAACGGAAAAAGCGATTGAATTCGGAACGGTTGAAGCTTTTTCCACACCAAGACGTTTAGCTGTATTGGTGAAAGATGTGGAAGAATCCCAAAAGGATATCGAAGAAGAAGCAAAAGGTCCGGCGAAGAAAATCGCTTTGGACAGTGAAGGCAACTGGTCTAAAGCCGCATTGGGATTCGTCAGGGGTCAAGGCATGACTTCAGAGGACATTTATTTTAAAGAACTCAAGGGTGTGGAATATGCCCATGTGAATAAATTCATAAAAGGACAGCAGACTGCTCAGCTTTTATCTGAGCTTCAGGAAATCATCAGCGGCATGACGTTCCCGAAAAATATGCGCTGGGCCAATCAGGAGCTCCGCTTCGTCCGTCCGATTAAATGGCTGATTGCCTTATTCGGCAATGATATAGTTCCATTCAGCATTGCTGACGTGAAAACGGGCCGTGAAACAAAAGGACACCGTTTCTTGGGCGATAGCGCAATCATCGAGCAGCCGGAACGGTATGAGGATACGCTAAAAGAACAATTTATAATGGCGGATCCAGATAAACGCCGACAAGTTATATTGGATCAGATTAAAGAGCTTGAGCAGGAGAAAGGCTGGATCATCCCGGTCGATGAAGATCTGCTTGAAGAAGTCAATAATTTGGTAGAGTATCCAACGGTGTTATTTGGACATTTTGAAGAAGAATTCCTAGAGCTTCCTGCTGAGGTACTTATCACTTCAATGAAGGAACACCAACGCTATTTCCCTGTTAAAGATAAGGACGGGAAACTGCTTGCTTACTTTGTAACCGTGCGTAACGGCGATGACCGTCATTTGGATAAGGTCTCTAAAGGGAATGAAAAAGTATTGCGTGCCCGCTTATCGGATGCAGCATTTTTCTATAAAGAAGATCAGAAAAAAGAGATTTCGGATGCTTTGAAAAAACTTGACAGTATCGTTTATCATGAAGAAATTGGTACATTAGCCGAGAAAACTGCCCGGGTAACTGCAGTGACCGGTGCCCTTGCGGATGCTTTGAATTTAAAGGCCGAAAAAGAAATGGCGCTTCGTACAGCGGCAATTGCCAAGTTCGATTTGGTGAGTCATATGGTTTATGAATTCCCTGAATTGCAAGGGTATATGGGTGAAAAATATGCTCTCCTAAAAGGGGAAGCCAAAGAAGTGGCCGCGGCTATCAATGAACATTATATGCCAAGACATGCGGATGACATTGTACCGCCTTCAGTCATTGGTGCGGTTGTGAGTTTAGCTGAAAAAATTGATACTTTGTCTTCATTCTTCGCTATTGGTGTCATTCCGACAGGTTCCCAGGATCCTTACGCATTAAGAAGGCAGGCGAGCGGGGTCGTCCAAATTCTAGCTGAGAAAAAATGGGATATTTCTTTAGAGGAGCTTATTGTTTTAGGCCTTAAAGGACTGGAATCAAAAGGCATCTTAAAACGTGATCTTGAAGAAGTTAAAGCGGATATGTTCACATTC
>NZ_JBHVQU010000235.1:0-5262 GCF_042886655.1 Peribacillus sp. NPDC058002
GGGATAAAGGTTATATAGATAATAGTAAGTAATTGGAAGGGTGATATGATGGAAGTGAGAAATCCTAATGAAACAAAGAGAGAGTTAGAAATATTGTTTACTGAATCGGTTGGCAGGTTACTGAAGCCACTTGAAGAGGAAATAATTGCTGACATTGTAGCCTATCCATACGAAAAGCGAATTGCCTTCTTGGAGTATTTGAAGGAAATGTCCAACAAACAAAGACAGTTGAAGTAAGTTGAACTTTCATCATGAAGGAGGTCTTTTTATGAGGAACGAAGAAATGAGCAGATACAAAGTATGGCGTGAAAAGTGGAAAAGAAAAGTTAATATGGAGAATTTGGCGTTATATGGCATTTCATCATTAGTTATGGCCATCTTGCCTGTTCTGGCCCATATGAGTTAAATCGATTAAAGGACCGTCTTTTGGCGGTCTTTTAATATGTTAAAAGTTGCCATGAAAAGATATAATGAACAAAGAGGAAAGGAGAGATATGCATGAGTGTTATCAAAGAAGAAGAAATCGTATCTTACATAAAAGAATTGGTGTCCATACCCAGCCCCTCCGGCTATACAGATCAAGCCATTAAATACGCGGCCGATTTCATGGAGCAGAGGAAGGTTCCTTACAAGATCACGAATAAAGGGGCAGTGCTTGCTTCATTAAAAGGCGAAGATGATGGCAAACATCGATTGCTGACTGCCCATGTCGATACTCTGGGTGCCATGGTAAAGGAAATCAAGGCAAATGGCCGCCTTAAATTGACGATGATCGGCGGTTTTCGCTGGAACTCAGTGGAAGGGGAGTATTGTAAAATCCACACAGCTGACGGAGCAATTATAACCGGGACCATATTAATCAATCAGACCTCTGTTCACGTATATAAAAATGCCGGGGATGCAAAGCGTGATGATGAAACAATTGAGGTCCGGATAGATGCTGTCGTGAATACTAAAGCGGAAACTGAAGCCATTGGCATTTCTGTTGGAGATTTTGTCTCCTTCGAGCCAAGGGTGGAAGTTACGGATACTGGCTTTTTGAAATCAAGGCATTTGGATGATAAAGCAAGCGTCGGCATCCTGCTTCATATCATTGACCTCATTTCCGCAGGAAAGATAAAATTGGCATATACGACCCATTTCCTGATTTCAAACAATGAAGAAATCGGCTATGGCGGCAATTCCAATATCCCTGAGAAAACAGTCGAATATCTAGCTGTCGATATGGGAGCCATCGGTGACGGACAATCGACGGATGAATTCAGCGTTTCCATTTGTGCGAAAGACTCCTCGGGTCCTTATCATTATAAATTACGTCAGCATCTAGTCGCCCTTTCCAAAGCAAATGCTGTCGACTATCGCGTCGATATTTATCCATATTATGGTTCGGACGCTTCCGCTGCGATCCGGGCAGGATATGATGTCGTACATGGTCTGATCGGACCGGGGATCGATGCTTCACATGCCTTCGAGCGGACGCATGTCTCTTCATTAAAGCATACAGCCAATCTGATTTTGCATTATATCCAATCAGAGTTGGTTTAATCGTAAAAAAAGCCCGCACTCATAATCAGATGAGTGCGGGCTTTTTTTGGTTTTAGCGAGATTTTTATTATACTCGTGAGTGACAAATAAAGATTTATAATGATAATTCTTGTGGGGGCTCACCATTGTTGTTCATCAACCGAATGCTTTCCGGTTTAATTTGAAGGATTAAATAATTGGGATCTTTCGGACCTTCGAACCAATCTTCAAATGAATCGTTCCATAATTTATCCTTCAATTCCTGTGAGTCGTTTATTTTCGAGGTACCTGAGATTTCCAGGTAGGAATCGCCTAATCCTTCATTATCATAGCCGATCAGAATGTGAACATTAGGATTCTTTTCAATTTCATCAGTTTTTTCCGTCTTTCCACTCGTTGGCGTGTATAAAGTTAATTCATCGTTAAAGAATGTCATATAGCGCGAATGTGGTTTGTTGTTTTCAACTGTAGATAATACTCCTATTTTATGATCACGAATGATGTTCAATACTTTTTCTTTAATTTGGTTTTGGCTCATTTTTGCACACTCCTTTTATTTTTTTACTCTATTACTTTTCCTCCTTTTCCTTTAAGTTAAACAAAATTATGCAGTTTGCCATTTTTATGAATGAAGATTGAAAGAAGTTGCCATAATAGTCATTATGTGTTCTGTTTCATGATGTTAATCCATTTGTAAAGGTGAGTATGATGAATGAATTGTGGTGAATTACTTATCATTGGCGGGGCAGAGGATAAATGCCTTGAAGGTGAAGTATTAAATAAATTTGTCCAGCTTGTGACCCATAACGACGGCGGAATAGGAATATTGCCTTCAGCAAGTGAAATTCCTGAGGAAGTGAGTGCAGAGTATATCAAGATCTTCAGGAATTTAGGCGTGAACAGGGTGGAAGTGATCAAGCTGGATTCAAGGCAGGATGCAGACGATCCAGCAATTTGTGAAAAGCTGCCATCTTTTTCAGCTATCTTCATTTCAGGGGGAAACCAAAGCCGATTGTCTGAACTAATTGGAAAAACCAAGTTCCACGATGCCCTTTCTAAAGCCTGGCATAAAGGAATGGTGATAGCAGGGACAAGTGCTGGCGCTTCGATTTTAGGTAAGTACATGATCGTCGCTGCTGACACGATGCTGAATGACAATAAATTAAAGGTTGAAATTGGGGAAGGCTTCGGCTTCCTTGACGGCCTGATAATCGATCAACATTTTTCCCAGCGTGGCCGCTTTGACCGTCTGTTAAGTGCGATAGCAGGGAAAAAAGAAATTATGGGTATTGGCATTGATGAAAATACAGCAATTTTAGTTAAAGACGGTCATTTTGAAGTTGTTGGCCAACATCAAGTATTGGTTCTTGATGGAAGCACCAGTGATTATATCAATATCACAACTTCTGATAATGGCAGTGAAGAGTTGACTCTTTCGGGGTTTAACCTTCATGCCCTAACAAGGGGATACCGTTTTGACCTGCTTACCAGGAAATTGTTGATGAAAAAGGGGATCCAACAATGAAGATCAATCGAGTCCGTTATTTAAAAGGACCTAATTATTTTGCTTATACACCTACAATTTGCATTGAATTGGATATAGGGGAACTTGAACAGAAACCATCTGATTCAATACCTGGATTCAATGAAAAATTGTTAAAGGCGCTCCCGAACCTGGGAAGCCATACATGTTCAAAAGGGTATCGAGGCGGTTTCGCCGAAAGGCTGAGAAAAGGAACATGGATGGGACATATATTGGAGCATATGACGATTGAGCTTCAAAACTTGGCCGGAATCGAAGCCATTCGTGGAAAAACGATAATGATGGAAAAGAAGGGTGTTTATTATGTTACCTTTGACTATCAGGAGCCTCACTCAGGTCTTCAGGCATTTTTAGCAGCAAAAGATATCGTGGAAGCCATCCTGAATGGTGAAAAAGTTATAAATGTACAATCTTATGTAAAACAAATAGAGGAGCTATATTATAAAAATAAACTAGGGCCAAGTACTGAAGCCATTTTTAAGGCAGCGCAGGCAAAAGATATCCCTGTCGAGCGAATGGGTGATGAAAGCTTACTGCGTTTAGGAACCGGTACAAGGCAAAAGTATGTCCAGGCGACAATATCTAGCCAAACTTCTAATATTGCCGTTGAGAATTCATGTGACAAATCATTGACCAAATCAATTTTAAGCGGGTGTGGCCTCCCTGTACCTGAAGGGGAAGTTGCCCATTCCATTGAAGATATCTTTGCCTCGGCGGACAGGCTGGGTTTTCCGCTGGTCATAAAACCGTATAATGGAAGACAAGGGCAAGGCGTCATCACTCATATCAAAAATAAGGATGAGCTATTCAATGTAATTAATTGTTTGGAGTTGCATGTGGAAAAGTACATAGTCGAACGGCATATTGAAGGACATGATTATCGGTTATTGATAGTCAACGGAGAACTTATCGCCGCTAGTTTAAGGCTTCCTCCCTATGTTATTGGCAACGGTAAGGAAACGATACGCAGTTTGATAGAAAAGGAAAATTGTAATGAGTTGCGAGGAGAAGGTCATGAAAAGCCGATGTCAAAAATCCCACTTACACATACTGTGACGTGCTACTTGGAAAAATCGAATCGGACGCTCGAAACCATACCGAATCAAGGGGAATTGGTTCAAGTTGTCGGCAATGCAAATCTTTCGACTGGTGGAAAGGCAATCGATGTAACGGGCCAGGTTCACCCCACCATAAAAAATATGGCTGTTGCTGCCGCAAAAGCGATCGGTTTGGATATAGCCGGAATAGATTTTATCTGTGAGGATATATCAAAACAAATCGAACATTCAAGGACTGCGATTATTGAAGTGAATGCTGCACCGGGAATTCGAATGCATCATTATCCGAGTGAAGGGAAAAAAAGGGATGTAGGCAAAGCCATTGTCGATTACTTATTTCCGACTAGGGAAGAGGCTGCTATACCGATCATCGCAGTGACCGGAACAAATGGAAAGACGACAACGACGCGATTGATTCATTATTTTCTTACTAATGAAAAAACAAAGGTTGGCATGACAAATTCTGATGGAGTATATATCGGCGATGAGGTATTGGATCAAGGTGACTGCAGTGGCCCTGTCAGTGCAAGAATGGTATTGGCCCATCCTGAAGTTGATGTAGCCGTATTGGAAACGGCCCGGGGCGGAATTCTGCGTGAAGGACTGGCTTTTCGGAAATGTGATGTGGGGATCATCACCAATGTAAGTGAAGATCACCTCGGCCGTGATGGAATCGATACATTGGATGATCTCATAAAATTAAAGAGGCTGGTTGCCGAAGTCGTAATGAAAACAGGCTATTGTGTGCTGAATGCAGATGATCCGAATGTAGCTGCCATGAACGCCTATACAGATGGGAAGGTCATTTACACCTCTACTGATGCCACCCAGCCTCACGTTAAGGCTGCGATTAATGGTGGATGTGAAGTTTGGTTCGTCAATGAACAAGGCATGATTTGTCATTCATATGATGGAGTCATCCATCCATTCATGGATTGCACCGTTATTCCAATTACGATTTCCGGCATGGCACGTCATAATATCGCCAATTTACTTCAGGCGTTAGCCGCTGCCGAAACACAAGGCGTTTCAATGGAAGAATTAAGAAGGAAGGCTGCCACATTTATGCCTGATACGAATTTGTCCAAAGGACGTTTCAATTTAAAAAAGTTGAAAGAGCGTACGATCATAATCGAC
>NZ_JBHVQU010000236.1:0-5245 GCF_042886655.1 Peribacillus sp. NPDC058002
TCTATATAGGGTTCAATTTTTTCACCATCAAATACATAGTCAGTACTAATATGAAAAAACTTCACTTTTTTTTCCTTTGCTTCACAAGCTAGATAATAAGGTCCAATTCCATTAATTAAAAAAGCTTGATCTATATCCGTTTCGCAAAGATCAACTTGTGTAAAGGCAGCAGTATTAATAAGATAATCTGGCTGGATTTTCTCAATCATTTCTTTTATTTGCGTACGATTAGTAATATCTAATTGTTGTTTAGTAAATGGAAATACCACATAATTTTCCTCTTTAAAAAGCTGAATGAGTTCTTTTCCTAATTGGCCTCCTGCACCTGTAATGACAATCTTCATATGGAAGAACCTTTAAATTTGTTCATGTGCCAAAGAACAGTTTCTTCTAATGATTGATCAAAGTAAGAGGTTTGTTTCCAGCTTAACTCGTTTTGTAACTTAGAAGAATCAATAGCATATCTTCGGTCATGACCTTTTCTGTCTTCAACAAATTCAATCAAGTGGTCAGGCTTCCCCATTATTTCTAAAATTTGTTTTACGACATCGATATTTTTCCTTTCATTTCCGCCACCAATATTATAAACTTCACCCCAATTACCATTTTCAAGAATAAGAGAAATGGCTTTACAATGATCTTCTACAAACAGCCAATCTCTTATCTGTAGACCATCCCCATAAACGGGGATTTTAAGGTTGTGAAGCGCCCTATTTACAATGGTTGGAATGAATTTTTCCATGTGTTGAAATGGACCGAAATTATTACTGCATCTTGTCGTAATCAAAGGTAATTTATATGTTTCATAGTAAGATCTTACTAATAAATCCGAGCTTGCTTTCGTAGCCGAATAAGGATTGTTAGGTGAAAGAGGGGATTCTTCTGTGAATGGTTGTTGAGTAGGGCTTAAAGTACCATAAACTTCGTCTGTGGAAATATGGATCATTTTTTTTGCATACCCTTTGATTAATTGTTGTAATACTTGATAAGTACCGACAATATTTGTTTGTACGAATTTATCTGCATTTTGAATACTATTATCAACATGGGACTCTGCAGCAAAATGAATAATCGCTTCATAATTTTGATCCATCACAGTTTCCATATCTTTTTCATCTACAATGCTTCCTTTAATAAAGCGAAATTTAGAATTAGATGATGTTAGGGCGCGTATCTCTTCAGGATGGCTTGCGTACGTTAGAGAATCGATAACTGTTATATTGTATGACGTATTCTTTAGCAAATGGCGAACAAAGTTTAGGCCGATGAAACCAGCCCCACCTGTAACAAGAAGATTCATGATTGCCTCCTTTCAATGAATAGCTGTTAACTTTCTATTAATCTTACAAGGTATTGCCCATATTCATTTTTCGCTAATGGTTTAGCTAAGGCAAGAAGTTGCTGTGGCGAAATAAATCCTTTTCGAAAGGCAATTTCTTCTATACAAGCAATTTGAACGTTTTGCCTATTTTGAATGGTTTGGATAAATAAAGAAGCGTCAAGAAGTGATTCATGAGTACCGGTGTCTAACCAGCTGAATCCTCTACCCAATAACTCAACCTTAAGCTGGTTTTCCTTGAGGTAACATTCATTTACAGAAGTAATTTCATATTCTCCACGAGAAGATTTCTTAATACTCTTTGCGATATCAATCACATTATTATCATAAAAATAAAGTCCTGTAATAGCATAGTGAGATTTAGGCGTTACAGGTTTTTCTTCCAAAGATATCACTTTCCGATTTTCATCAAATTCTACAACACCAAATCGTTCAGGATCTTTAACATGATAGCCGAATATAGTCGCACCGTTATGCCGATTAACGACTTCTTCCAATGTTTTAGTGAAATTATGTCCATAAAAAATATTGTCTCCTAATATTAAAGATACAGAGTCCTTTCCTATAAAATCCTCTCCAATAATAAAAGCCTGTGCGATACCATCCGGTTTTTCCTGTGTTATATAACTTATATTGATTCCTAATTGTGACCCATCGCCTAATAAATTTTTAAAACGAGGTATATCAATAGGGGTAGAAATGATTAAGATATCTTTAATTCCAGCAAGCATTAGCACGGACAATGGATAATAAATTAAGGGTTTATCATAAACAGGCAATAGCTGTTTTGAGACAACCTTCGTTAACGGGTATAATCTAGTGCCATTTCCACCAGCTAATATTATTCCTTTCATTATTATTCACCTCCTCAAGCAGTATGATATAAAAAACAAAATGAATTTAAATTTTTTCGGTTTCTGAATTTCACGAAAAAAATAATCCTTTTCATCATATGCGTAAAGAATGTGATTGGATTCTGTAAAAATGAGATGTGATTTTAAAGATTTATATAGATTTCTTACGAGATTGAGATTTATTGGTATGAAAAGACTACTAAGCTAAATTGAAAACACGCTTTGTAGTCTTTTTTCTCTCTTGGTTAAAAATCAACCGGGTGAAATAATTCTTTGCTTTACAAATGACAAAAGCACAGAAAGAAGGCGTTTCAATTACATGGGAACTTCAGTAAAATGTTGTATTTTAGTATAGAACTCGTAATATGGAAAAGTGAAATAGTCTGGTTTCTTAAGTTTTTTCACTGGAACCCATTAGTTTATATCTATTTGTTAAGCCTTATTACCTGCATTCTATTCTAAATCTTTTTTTAACTGTGCAGGTACTCCTGCATAAAGGGTTTTCGCGGGAACATCATTCTTTACAAATGCTCCGCCTCCTATAATCGACCAAGCACCGATATTAATTTTTTCACGGATAGAAGAACCAATTCCAATGTACGCTCCTTCATCAATCGTAACATTACCTCCAATATTAACTCCTGGGCCTATCGTGACATAGTCGGTGATGATATTATCATGGCTAATGTTCGAACTTCGATTTATGATGACAAAATTTCCTACTTGAACATTTGTGGTAATAATGGTTCCTTCACAAATAATCGAACCGACTCCAAGTGTGTTCCGTTTTGATATGAAAACAGAAGGGTGGACTATTGTCTCAGCAATCTCAAAACCTGCATTTTTGGTTTTGGTGACAAAGCGCTTTTTTAGAGATGGATCTCCTACACCGGCACAAACAATTTTAATTTTGTTCCGAAGAGAATTAATATCATGAAGATCTCCCAAAACCGGTACATTATCTATTATTATCCCCTTCATTTCCGATCTTTCATCTAGAAATCCTATAACCTCATAACTTGAATTTTCACATAGATGATTTACCTCGCGTGCATGCCCTCCACATCCCCAGATGACGATTTTATTCATGGTTTCAATCCCTTAGCAAGCACTTGCGTTACTTGCACGATATCACTTTGTTTCATTTCTTCCCATAGAGGCAAACTAATTATGCGTCCTGACATACTATTGGTAATAGGCATTAATGTGCGATTGAATGATGTAAAATAATTTTGTTGATGACATGTGGGGGAAAAATAGGTGCGTGCTTCTATTTGATTGTCAGCCAGCAATTTCACAAAATCTAAATTACTTTGATCTTCAGGACAGAGAACAGGCATAAATTGATGGGGAATTTCCCCTTCTGTTTTTTGGAGTTGCCATTTTTTTAAGACAGGGGTTTGTTGGAATTGCTCTTGGTACCATTGATAAATTCGTTGTCTCTGTCGTCTCTTTTCAGGAAAGGCATCTAGAGTTGCAAGAGCAACGGCTGCGCCATATTCTGAAAGTTTACTATTAAGACCTTGTGATATAGTTTCCCTGTCAGCCGAGAACCCAAAATTTCCCGCCTGACGAACTTGATTTATCAAATCTTTATCAGCACTATATACTAATCCGCCTTCGCCAATACCAAATGATTTCGTAGCATGAAAGCTGAACACAATAGGGCCGGGAAAATTATTGCCAAATGATCCACTCCGCCCTGATGTCCCAAAACTTGGGGCAGCATCAAAAACCACCGGTATCCCTGACTCATGAATTTGTTTATAAAAGGATAGGTTTACGTCTGTTCCAAAGGTTGAGTAGGGAACAACGACCGCCACCTTTTCTCCTAATTTTTCCAATTCATCTTTTACAAGTTCCTCATTCATACACCAATCGTCTTTGTTCACATCTACAAAATAAGGTTCTAAACCACACCACATAGCCGCTAAAGGGGTGGCTGAGAAAGTAAAGCTAGGCATTAATGCAAACTGCCCTTTGGGCCGTTTACTCTGATTAATGGCTAACATCAGTCCACTGGTAGCATTGTTGACCGTGAGTACCGCTCCGTTTCCTTCATAGTATTCGTTTAGCACTCTATTCTCAAAAAGAGTAGTTAATGGTCCATAATTACTGTACAATCTGGATTGTTCAATCTGAGATAAATAATCGGTAAATGTGTCTTGTTTCACTAAGTTGGGTCGTAAAAACGGAATTTTACGGATATTTTTCATCTCCGTTTCAATTAATTTATAAATTTTAATTACTTTCTCACATAATTACTGATAAGTATTCAAAAGATCCATCCAAAAATAAAATTAAATTCCGGGTCATGCAATGGTTCATTGCTGTAGTGTAGAATTTTTTGATAGTCGGAGTTTTATTGTGTCATGGCCTGATTGGCACGCAAAGCGGATATAAATCTGGACTTTATAAGAAACAACCAAAAACAACCTCAATCAAAAGCATATCCAGCCACATATTCCATTTGAAATCGATTGCCATCAATGGATATTTTTTTTATACGATAGTTCTTTGGTGTTCTTTCCATTAATATTCCTTTTGATTAAATTTTATGGCTTAAAATTGCAATTAACAGGAGTGCTATAATTTTAATAGTTCTTTAGTAGTTTACGGTGAAAAATAATATTTTTGAAAAAAACAGGGGTGTTTTAACTGTATAAAAGTACATAAACCAAGGGTAGGTTTTCATTTTCTATTAGGAATTGAAAGGTGATTTTAGCATGTAGATTACATTGCGGATTAAGAGAAGATTAGACAGGAAATGTTATATACTCAATGGAGATCACTTTTAGGTTTATTGGTAACCCTATAGTTTATAAAATTTCGGCAGTATAAGAAGATTGGAAATTGCAGAAGTCAGCTTTTAAAGCGATTTGAATGGATCGGTGTAGTTTTCAGAGCATTCTCATTTAGCGGAAATAAAAAAACCGGTTTATAAGGACGAAATGATTAAGGAATATCATCTAAGCCATCTGATGACACTGTGTGTCAAATGAAATGTAAATCCAAGAAAGAAGTAAAGGATGAAATCGTATTACGTTATAGC
>NZ_JBHVQU010000237.1:0-5236 GCF_042886655.1 Peribacillus sp. NPDC058002
GTCCACTAAGTGTGCCGCAATTAGTATTGGGGATTGCACTTTTAATGTACTTTACACCAATGATGCTTGCCGGTACGTCTACAGGATTTTTAATTGCCCATATCGTCATTTGCATACCCTATGTTATGCGGCTCGTATTAACCGGTTTAAGTGGATTTGATTATAATCTCGAAAGGGCCGCGGCCATACTTGGAGCGAATCCACTAACAGTATTCATGAAAGTGACACTGCCGCTAATTGGATCCGCGGCCATCTCAGGCGGATTATTCGCATTTTTGACATCTTTTGATAATGTAACGGTCTCTCTCTTTATGGTATCACCGGAAATGAGAACGCTGCCGATCGAAATATTCTCGCAAATGCAGGATGCCTACAATCCAATTGTTGCATCCGTATCAAGCGTGGTTATTTTCATATCAGTCCTTCTGATCGTCATACTTGAAAAAATTCAAGGTGTCGGGAAAGTTTTT
This sequence comes from Peribacillus sp. NPDC058002, assembly GCF_042886655.1. Taxonomy (NCBI): domain Bacteria; kingdom Bacillati; phylum Bacillota; class Bacilli; order Caryophanales; family Bacillaceae; genus Peribacillus; species Peribacillus sp. NPDC058002. The sequence continues at coordinate 471 of NZ_JBHVQU010000237.1, forward strand.
GGTGGTTCCCATCATACTAACGGGTAAAAACGAGATGAATGATATGACAACCGATCATGGTGGCTAAGTTCTGATTTTACGAAGAAAACTCATCCAAACGTTCCATTCAAATGAGCCAAACACCTTTTGGCGGCTAATAGTGGAGCCGTTAGGACAGGGACAGAGGGATTAACCTGCTTTGCGATATGTTCCATACTATATTGTGAAAGCAAAATCACTTCTGTCTTTCCGTCCAATTGCTCCACCATCTTTTTAACCCGATCGTCATGTTCCTTTCTTTTTCCTTGTGATAATAAATGGATGATCCCGGGATCCACCAATGATTCGATCATACAGTCAGGATTCTTATTTAATAAGTAATTTTGAAGGGCGATCGGCGTTTCTTTTACGGTTGAAACCAGGCCGATGCTAGCATAGCGAAGTGCTTCATCAAGCATGGCCTCATCTGAACGAAATAACTTAACAGGGTATAGAGGTTGCAAGATTGAAGTGATGTCATTAAAAGCAGAGCAAGTAAGTTGGATGCATGAAACATCAGAATCATGGGCTATATTCACTAATGCAGAAAAGCGGCGGATGATTTCCGGAGTCAACTTGCCGCTCTTTTCCATCAAGGCGAGAAGACCTGTGTCCATGAAATGAAGGAGTTCAATGTTTGGAGCAACAGTCTGAAAGGCCACTTCAATTGGTTGTAGTGCAGTTGTGGTTGCGTGAATCAGTGCGATTTTCACAAAAAAACCTCCTTTTTCTTTCATCATTATATCTAGCAGAATCATAAAATTCCATTATATAACATGCAGATGGTTCTTTTCCAATTTACTATTATGAAAGGAAGTGAGAAGCATGGAGAAAGAGGCCCTGGACGACCTTAGGCAGGTAATTCCAAATGACAGAATGTTCCTTGATTTGGCAGAAAGGTATTGTTATAGCTATGACGCTTCTTTCGGGGAATATTTACCTGAAATCGTTATACAGCCAAAAAATGCGGAGGAAATCAGTGAAGTGATTAAATTGGCCAATACTCACAGAATACCTGTTTACCCAAGGGGATCTGGAACTTCGTTAAGTGGAGGCCCATTACCTGTTAAAGGAGGAATGGTTCTTGATATGACCCTTTTACGGGATAAATTGATCATTGATCGGGAAAATATGCTTGCCATTGTTTCTCCAGGTGTGATTACGGCAAATATCCATAAAAAGGCTGAAGAAGCCGGCTTGTTCTATCCCCCAGATCCAAGCAGTTCCAACGTTGCCACTATAGGCGGGAATCTATTAGAAAATTCCAGTGGCCCAAAGGGATTGAAATACGGAACGACAAAAGAATATGTGATAGGCCTGGAGGTGGTCACCCCTACGGGAGAGATCATTCGTACGGGCGGAAAGACCGTAAAAAATGTAACAGGGTATGATTTGACCCGATTGATCGTAGGATCGGAAGGTACCCTTGGCATCGTTACTGAGGCAACCATCCGCTTAATACCAAAACCTCAATCTAAACAAACATTTGTCGCCCACTTCAATCATTTGATAGACTCTGGCCATGCCATTACCAGCATTTTATCGTCAGGGATTCTACCATCTGCCCTGGAACTGATGGATAACGCGTGTATCCGTGCTGTCGAAAGCTATCGGCCTTCAGGATTGCCTCTACAGGCAGAAGCCATTCTGATCATCGAAATAGATGGTCACCCATTGGCGATCGAGGAAGAAATCAATAAATGCGCCGATATTTGCAAGGCGGAGGGTGCTTCCTACGTCAAGATAGCGGAGACAGAGGAAGAACGCCAAACTATTTGGAGTGCGCGTAAATCTGTTTCCCCGGCCATTACACAAATGGGTCCTACAAAAATTTCTGAAGACGCGACCGTTCCACGCAGTCAAATACCCGCGATGATGGAGAGATTAAACAATATCCGGGAGAAATACGGGTTGAACTTGGTTGTATTCGGCCATGCAGGGGATGGCAATTTACATCCGAACATCATTACCGATAAACGAAATATTACGGAAATGAAAAAAGTGGAACTTGCAGTCAGTGAAATTTTTGAAGCCGCAATCGAACTAGGTGGGACACTTTCCGGGGAACATGGTATCGGTACTTTAAAGTCACCTTATATGGAAATGGAATTAGGAATAACAGGGGTGAATATGATGAAAAAAATTAAAGAAGCATGGGATCCCAATAATATCCTGAATCCAGGAAAGATTTTTCCTGATAAAGGCCAGACGAGGGTCGTGTTGGTTACATGAGTCCTTCCGTCAAACCGAACGAGACAAATGCAGTAGCCCATAATTTATATTCAGATGCCTATGATTGGACAAACCAATGCGTAAAATGCGGTTACTGTTTACCAGCTTGTCCTACATATGAATCAATGGGAGTGGAATCCGCCTCTCCACGCGGTCGAATCAATCTAGTGAAAATGGCAGCCGAAGGGAAAATAGATTTCCAAAAAGATTTAGCTGAACCGATTGATCTATGTTTAGGCTGCCGTGCTTGTGAAACGGCATGTCCTGTCGGTGTGCCATACGGACATATACTGGAAGCGGCAAAAGAAGCCATTGAAAACTCCCCGTCAGCCAACAAAAAAATCAAAATGAACAAGATCAAAAAACTTGCTTTGGTTCATCTTTTTCCATTTCCAAATCGGATGAACAGGATTGGCAGTGCAGTAAAGTTCTATCAAAAAACAGGGTTATCCAAGCTTATCCGTTCATCGAATGTACTGCAAAAGGTTTCCCCAGCCCTTGCACAATTAGAACAAGCACTTCCAGCCATCGAGTCGTCCTCCAAACGAATTCGGACAGGTACGATAATGCCGGCAAAAGGGGAAACGAAATTAAAAGTGGCATTTTTTGCTGGGTGTATCATGGATTCTATGATGTCACGAATAAATCGTCTCACCATTGAGCTGCTCACCTTAGCAGGTTGTGAGGTCATTCTCCCTGAAAATCAGAATTGCTGCGGGGCACTTCATTCCCATCAAGGTCAAACAAACCAAGCGAAAGCATTGGCAAAGAGGAATATCCAAGCTTTCATGCAATCAGATGCTGATGTAATTGTAAATAACGCAGGAGGCTGCGGCGCTTCGCTTCTTGAATATGGACATTTATTGGCAGATGATCACGAATGGGCTGGGGCGGCAAGGGCTTTCTCGGAAAAATCAAAAGACATCAGTCAAATTCTTTATCAATTGGGGCCACTCCCCTTTACTGAAGAATGGCAAGGCATCGTTTCCTATCAAGATTCATGTCATTTACGCAATGTTCAAAAGGTCCAAAAGGAACCTCGTTTACTATTGCAATCCATACCTGGAGTTTCCTATGTGGAAATGGAAGGGTTTGACCGTTGCTGTGCATCTGGAGGCATTTACAATCTTCTTCACTTCGATGAATCAATGAAAATTCTTGATGATAAAATGAAGAACCTAAAAGATACAAAAGCCACTACAGTAGTGACCGTTAACCCTGGCTGCCAAATGCAAATGAGCATTGGCATTCAAAGGGAGGGGGCAGCAAACCAAATCAAAAGTATGCACCTTGTTGAAATACTTGCCAAGGCCTGCGGCTTGGATTGATAAAGAGGATATTAAAACTTCATAAGACAATACTCGTCAGCATTTTCGCACTTATGGGAAAATGCTGGCGTTTTTATTTTTCAATTAATTAATTAATGACCATATTAGGGAACATAATGATTACGGAATAAATCCTTGTAGATTTATAATGCAGTGCCATATATATATGGGTGAAAGATTGATTATGTTAGTACACACTATGTTAATTGCATGTCATGTAAATACATATGAAAAAACCCGTTCAATTTTCTGAACGGATCATCAAATTAGATGTGTTAGTAAATGAACTTAAATTCCTGTTTTTATGCCAAAACCAATTAAAATTAAGCCAGTTGATTTTTGGAATGCTTTCTGGAATTTAGAGTTGTTCATCCATTTTTTTGCGTAATCAATTAGAAAAACAAGAAAAAGAAACCATAATACAGCAAGAAAGGTTAAGATGAACGCTAATATAATCAATTGCTGGTTTACATCTCCGTTCAAATTGATAAATTGAGGCATGATTGTTATATAAACTAAAACGGTCTTTGGATTAAGAATATTATTAAGTAATGCTTGCATAAAGGAATCTTTATTATGCCGGCTTGAATACTTCGGAGGTGTATTTGCTTGTGCCTGAATTTCTTTTAATGAAAAAGCGCTTTTAGCAAAGAAACTTTTTATCCCTAAATAAATTAAGTAGGCGGCTCCCAAATATTTGATTGTACTGAACAGAATCACGGACTTTGCAATGACAACAGATAGTCCAAGAATAGCAATAAGCGTCCAAAATGAAAGTCCCGTTGCCATTCCGAGAACGGTATAACGTCCGGCTTTTGGACCATAGCTAAGCGTGTTTTTCACTAAGAGCATTGTATCTGCTCCAGGAATAATAACCATCATTGCAACTATTGATATGTATGTAAGTAAGCTATCCATACTATTTCTCCCTTCCCTTCAATAGGGGTTACTAAAGTAACTACTTATGTAAGTATATTAGATGAAAATGGAAATCGTCAACAGATTTTGCTAAAATATTAGTTACAAAGGTAGCAACTACGGTTGCATGGAGGGTTTATGAAAGAAAACATTTTAGACACATTAAAAAATCTGAATTTTACCGAATATGAAGCGAAAGCATATCTTGCCTTATTGGAAGAATCGCCATTAACAGGCTATGCAGTTGCAAAAAACTCCGGTGTACCACGT
>NZ_JBHVQU010000238.1:0-5235 GCF_042886655.1 Peribacillus sp. NPDC058002
CACGAGTAAATAAGCAGAATTTACGAGTAAACATGCTAAACTCACGAGTAAATGATGCGAAATCACGAGTAAATAAGCAGAATTCACGAGTAAACATGCTGAATTCACGAGTAAATGATGCGAAATCACGAGTAAATAAGCAGAATTCACGAGTAAACATGCTGAATTCACGAGTAAATGACCAAAACTCACGAGTAAACAGCGCAAAATCATGTGTGCAACACGAATTCACGAGTAAATGGACCAAACTCACGAGTAAATGATGCGAAATCACGAGTAAACGCCGCGAAATCATGGGTGCAGCACAAGCAAAATATCGAAGGAGGGATATACCTGATCAATCTTCCCTGTTGCAGTACTTGTAGGTAGGTTTTATCTTATAAAAATGTTTATTGCCTTAAAAGAATTGATAAAGAATACGCATATGCCGACACAGGAAATCGTGAGGAGTGAATACATTAGCTTTAAGTCATTCAATATAATAATTCCCGCAATTACTATGAGTGAATCGATAATAAAAATAATGATTCCAGGGTTCGTTGCTGTGGTTTTAGAGATTAATAGTGCTAGTAAGTCCACTCCACCGGGGCTAATATGCTGTCTCAGCATATAACCAACTCCAATCCCGATCGTCATTCCACCTATAATGGCACTCGTTATGATCGGTAGATGAACCAAACCGTTTAGTGGTGTTAGCCAATCAATAATGGTTGAAGTAAAAGCTAACCCAAGGATGGCATTGAAGAAATAAGACTTATCGTATAGAAGGGATAGAAGGTATATGGGAATGTTGATCATGATCATGGTATGTCTAACTTGGATTCCCCAAACATATTTGATTAACAGACTTATTCCAAATATCCCGCCATTTATTAGATGAATGGGGACAATGAACAGGTTAAGACCTACTCCAATGCAAAAACTTGAAAAAAGCAGAGTAACCAACTTTTTCATAAAAACATTCCCCTTGTCCAAATCATTATCTTAAAATATATGAGAGCAATGTAAATATATACTTAGCTGTTTTTGAAATTACGATTGCTATTTGTGTATTGTTGGTTAAATTTCAGATGCATTTCAGTATGCAGCAGGATCAAAAGGAATGCCGTTACCTTGTGCACATGAAGCAATTTGGCCAAAAAAAGAGACACTCATAATAAGTGTCTCTTTTTTGATGGGGCAAGTCAGTTTTATAGAATTTTTATTCTTTGGAAAAAAGCCTTGTTTATTCAAGCTCTTTTTTTCGATAGGCGATTTGTAATGGTATCTTCTTGCGGTGAAGTTTGCCGTATATAAAAGGCCAGTATGAATGCAATTATGGTCAAACCTGTTGCAATCATGAATGCATCATCCACTCCCATTACGCTACCTTGTTTAATGGCCATGGCCATTTGTGATGTATTATCTGGTGATATGTTCCTATGAGATAAGATTTCCTGAACATGCTTCGTTCCCTGGTTTGTCATGATGGAAACAAAGAATGCCATGCCAACAGCACCTGCTACCATTCTCAATGTATTGACCATTGCTGTTCCATATTTATTTAGGCTAAGTGCCAATTCATTTAATCCAGCTGTGAAGATAGGCATCATCAGTATCGACATTCCGAACATTCTGATGGTATATACCCACACCACATAAGAATAGGACGTATCTGTTTCTAGCCGCGTTAAAAGATAGGTTGTAATGATAGTGATGGCAAGTCCGCTCACCGCAAGCCATCTCGCACCAAATCGATCAAACAGCTTACCTGTGATAGGAGACATGATCCCCATTAAAATCCCGCCAGGCAATAGCATGAGACCGGATTCCATCGGGGTAAACCCACGGATATTCTGCATATAGATTGGCATGATGATCATTCCAGAGAACATACCCATAGTTGCGATGATGTTGATAATTGTCGTTAAAGTGAACATCCGATACCGAAAAATTCTAAATTCCAAAATAGGATGAGATACAGTAAATTGCCTCCAGACAAATAAAACTAAACTGATTCCTCCTACAAGGAACATCGTCAGTACTTCGGGATTGCCCCAGCCCTTGGTACCGCCTGTAGCAAATCCATATAGAACTCCGCCGAATCCGATAGTGGATAGAATTACACCCATTTTATCGAGTTTAGGCCGACTCGTTTTCCCTACTTTTTTGATGATGAAAAATGCAAAGATGAAGTCAAGCAGTGCAAATGGGAAAATGACAAAAAACAGAACCCGCCAAGAGTAGTTTTGTATAATCCATCCTGATAACGTCGGTCCTACAGCAGGGGCAAAATTCATCGCAATACCAAATATACCCATTGCGAAACCGCGTCTGTTAGGTGGAAATAAAGTGAAAATCACATTTGTAATCAAAGGGAATAAAATCCCTGCCCCAGCAGCTTGAACAACACGTCCGATTAATAAGACGGAGAAGCTGGGGGCAATACCACATAGGAAAGTTCCTAATGCGAAGAGTCCCATCGAAGCAAGATAGAGTTGCCTTGTATTGAAACGTTCCATTAAGAAAGCGGTGATAGGGATGACAATCCCATTGACCAATAAGAAGATTGTAGTAAGCCAGTTAGCTGTTGCAGCTGATATTTCAAAATGATTCATTAACTGAGGCAATGCGATATTAATTAATGTCTGATTTAAGAAGGCGACTAGAGCACCAGCCAGCATCACCGCAAACATGGGACCCGTACGAATTTTAGTGATGGCTGTTTTGTCGTGATTCATTATTATGGTACGTCCTTTCCGCTAAGGTAGTACGTATTGTACTGCCTGCTTTTTTTTAAAATTATACAAATTAAAGCGAATTCATTAAGAAACCAGCCTATATTTTCCTATGATATACAACATCTTAAGGAGATTAACCTCAATTCACGGATTTTGGAGGCGTTATTCTTTATTAACAACTTACTTGACAATAACCAGGATATATTCTTATTTTTAGGAAATCCCCCAGTTTAACATCCATCCTACAGGTATATCATACTTCAAACAAAAATCACCAATATAATACTTACTACGTATCAGAAAAGTTGTTCTACTTAAGTATAAATACTTTAACATTCTATCATTCGTATTCACTAAAAAATAGTTAATTGATAAAAAGGTGTGATGAACAATAAAAAGAACTTTGTGAAACTTATAACGTAAATTGCTTTACCATACGAAAAGGAATAGAGGAATTGGTGAAGGAAGGGACACTGACACGGCTTCCGCGATGGGGTACCTTTATTGCATCTAATAAGTTCCATAATGTAAGTTCCATAATGAATTGTTATCCATAATGGATTTTCGGAGTTTAGTCATCAGCTTGGGATGAAACCTAATCCTGGATTTTAAGAAATAAGGCCATACCAGCGCCAAGAGATATTGCAGGTCATCTCCTCATTGAAGATGGTAGCCACGTTCTCGAACTTGAGAGACTCATATAAGTAAAGTGATCATCCGCTTTTCTACGATGCCGCACATTATTCATTCATTCGTTTTCCGGATTTAGAAAAGAAGAATTGCAAGGGATGAATCAACTTATAAAATCCATACAGAATTAGTCAATAACGATAACATTATAGACGTGAATTATTGGTGCCAATTTATTTAGAATATTAAAGAGCGCCTTCGATGCAAACGACCGACCCAATCTGACTGTTCATCGGGCAAAATAGGTCATGCCAAATTATTGGCATGACCTATTTTTGGTGTATTGCTCCTTTAACTCTCATCTTCCATTCTTTCTTCTTTGATTATTGCATATAAAGTATCCTTACAATTAAAACATAAGATTTTCTTGTTATCTAACAGAATACCGTTCAGAAATCCAGCAGTACAATATACATTACGTGCACAGCGAACACAAGTGCCAACTAGTTCGTCCATCGATACATCCCCTTATTCAGGAATCGGATATAGTTTGGTTTTTTATTTCGAATAAAGGTAAAGGCCAAAATCTTGCATAACGGAAGTATGCCCCATTTGCCGCAACATGGTAGCAATGTTGCCACGATGATATGATCCGTGTGTGACAACGTGTAATACCGATTCGGAAATGGTAGTTTTAAGTAACCCAGCATATGGGTTATCCACGACAATTATCCTTTTCATATCCTCTGTGCTCAGAAGTGCTTTGTTTCTTTCGTATAAGTCCAGAAATATTTTTTTCATTTCCTCAATACTTTTCTTTTCCACCTCTTCTCTTAATTGATTGGAAGATGCCATTGCTTCATTCATACTTTTACCTGTGATAATGTCAAACCACGCATAATCCGTGAGATAAATATGAGACAACACTTTTGATACGGACGAAAAACCACTCTGAATTTCCTTATGATAAATGTGCGGTGGAAGCTCATTTAACCGGTCGATGATGACCCCATTTGCCCACGAGTGATAGTTATACATTTCTAATACTGGCTCGGGATGATTCATTAAAAAACCCCCATATACACTAGTTTTTTCGTATTGAACAATTTATGCAGTAAAAACAAAAAAATTCAGGTGAATTCAATGAAGGATCTTTATTAATATGCTGTTCCTCCTAACGTGCATACGCTCATCGCGAATTTCCAATGTATAAAGGTAATGCGAACTACTTATCATCCTGAGTATTTTTTCTTGCAGGAAAAAAGCTCCTTATATCGAACTGATAGTAAAGGAGATGGTATTTTTATGAATCTGAGAATCAAATATAGGCTTTATATCCATGTAGACGGAAAACTTATTCCAGAACAGTATGACCGATACGAGATACTAAACGTCAGGGAAGGTATAGATCCAAATGATACTAAGGATTACCAAGAGCTTATTAGTAAATTGAGTAAGTCGATTAATCGACCCCTAAGTGAATTTGAAATAAAAAACTATGAAACAATGTAAGTGCAGTTACGTATTCTGAAATTTTCTCCTTCGTTAGAACGTAAATCAAAATATAGAAGAGAAAATATTTAAAGTGAACTTTTGATTTTAAAAATGTGATGAGCCTCCCCCTTGGATCTGAGCACCGCCTGATGAACCTCTGGAAATATGTAATAGATACAGCATCTCCAAATAACGACGGTGGTATTGGATTGCTGCGGTAGAGGCCATGGAGACACAGACATGATTGAAGTGCATGATAAATAACGCCGATTAAGCGCGCCATTTCTTGGTGCGCTTAATTGGCGTTTACTCATTAAAATCAGATATTCGTCGAATCGCTTCTACAAAATGCACTGGCATTTATATTCCTTAGATCTTAAAAATAAACAAA
>NZ_JBHVQU010000239.1:0-5220 GCF_042886655.1 Peribacillus sp. NPDC058002
GAAAGTGTGTTAGATGAATCCTCCAAGGTGAAAGAAGTAAAATGAAAAGTATTAGAGGCTTGCAGTAATAATGGGAACCTTTTTATTTGAAAATTTTCATTTCGTTATCTAAATATTCTGATTTTTAAATTGACTTTAAAAAAATCAGAGTGTATTATACACATAGTAAGTGGTCCTAACATCATGACGTAGTGATGTTATATCTGCTTCGAATGTCAAAATAGCCTTAAGGAAGGGGGAATAATGATATAGAATCTTAAGTTCATAGCGTCATCTCCTGTGTTGTTTTTAAAATGCCATGTTTCCAAGTTCCCACTATCTTTGTGAAAGTGTAAAGGACAGGCAGTTGAAAAAGCCTTGTTATTACATGCAAGTAGCGATTATCTTAGTTGATTCCACAAAATATTGAAAGTTGGTGGAGGGTATGAAACATCAACAGGAAGAACTGAAACCAGGCCTGAAACAAAGACATTTAACAATGATATCCTTAAGTGGTGTCATAGGCGCTGGTTTATTCGTAGGAAGCGGTATCATAATTGGTCAAACGGGCCCCGGGGCGATATTATCATATGTTTTGGCAGGCTTGATCGTTGTTCTAGTCATGAGGATGCTTGGGGAAATGGCCACAGTGAATCCCAATACTGGATCTTTTGCCGTTTATGCAAGAGAGGGGATTGGTGAATGGGCCGGTTTTACAACAGGTTGGTTATATTGGTTCTTTTGGGTTATCGTCATTGCTTTGGAAGCAACAGCGGGGGCTGCAATCATACACAGCTGGCTTCCTTCCGTTCCCGTCTGGGTCATAAGTCTATCTTTGATTATCTTATTGAAACTGACGAATATTTTTTCCGTAAAATCGTTTGGTGAGTTCGAATACTGGTTTTCAATCATTAAAATAATCAGTATCATCCTATTTTTGTGCCTGGGTGTGGCAGTGATATTAGGGTTAATCCCAACGATAAAACCACCTGGTGCTTCCAATCTTCTGAATTTTGGCGGTTTTATTCCGAACGGGTTAAGTTCTGTACTAGTTGGCGTCGCAATTGTTTTTCATGCATTTGTTGGAGTGGAGATTCCAGCGATTGCCGCGGGTGAGACGAGTGATCCGGTTAAGTCGGTTAGAAGTGCATTGAATAGTGTGGTATGGCGAATCCTGATTTTCTATATAGGGTCCATAGCTATTCTAGTGACGCTATTACCTTGGAATTCGGCTTCTTTGCTGAAAAGTCCATTTGTTGCCGTACTTGAAATGATGGGAATCCCTTCTGCTGCCCTGATCATGAATATAGTGATTCTCATTGCACTGCTTTCCTGTTTGAATTCGGGGTTATATACGAGTTCACGCATGTTATTTTCACTTGCACAAAAGGGTGATGCTCCAAAGGTATTTTCAAAAGTGAGCAAGAACGGTGTCCCTATATTTGCTGTAGTCGGCTCTACATTATTTGCCTTTATCAGCACCATTTTCAGTTATGTCTCACCTGATAAAATCTTTTTCTTTTTAGTGAATTCCTCGGGTGGAGTCGGAATTCTGGTTTATCTGGCCATTGCGGTTTCCCATCTCAGATTAAGGAAGAGAATGGAGAAAGAAAATCCCGGAATTTTCAAGATCAAAATGTGGTTATTCCCTTATTTGACTTATGTAACCATACTTTCCATGGTTTCCGTTTTGATATTAATGGCATTTATCGATTCGCAACGTCCACAGTTTATCTTTACCATGCTATTTAGCTTGATCGTTATCTGTTCATTCTTTTTCCTTCGGCGAAAAAAGGCGAAGTATATGGAGAATGAATTAAATATTGTTTCTGGTTCCCCTAATTCTGAAAAATTATAGCTTTTACTCTATACCATTTTAAGGAAATGCTTCGTTTACTTCTATGGAACTCCTCAGACAAAATTCTTCAATCACTAAACAGCTAGAATATGACTCCCATAGAAAAAGAGAGTTGTGCCAACAGGTGCTTGGCGCCATCTGTCTTTTAAATCATGAAGGAGGGATTATGTTGAATGGTTTCCGTGTAATGACTAGTGGGGTTATCCTTGGGGCCATGTTGCTGTCAGGCTGCAACAATTCAAGTGAACCGGACGAGGCTCAACAAGAAAAAAGTCCAGTCTTGAATGAAAATCCGGATGCAAATACGGGTGAAACCCAAAATGCAGAGGTTATTAAAAAAGGTGTCGGCGATGTGATTCAATCCATAAAAGGATTGGAATCAGAAATAAGTACGGAGGCGGATTCAGGGGAAATTCAAGAAATGGGAAAAGAGATCAGTTCTACATGGGATTCGATAGAAAAGCAAGTGGAAGATGAATACCCCGATTGGTATGAACGGATTGAGAAAAACCTTTACCCATTAATTGGGGAGTCCGGGAATGCGGATAAGGACCTTGAAAAAATGAAACGTCTCTCTGAGGCTACTAAAGAAGATTTACAGTTATTTTTGGAAAAAGTGAAATGAATTCTCTTTATACCCAGGTCATCACCAGTGGGGTATTTACGGGTTTAGCAAGTTTGGTGATTTTAAAGGAGGTAAGGATAAGGAGGGGAACATAGGTTGGAAAGTGCGAAAGAATGCAAAGTGGTTCAGGCAGTGATCTTTGATTGGGCAGGAACGACGGTGGATTATGGATGTTTTGCGCCGGTCCAAGCATTTGTCGAGATATTCAGGATAAGGGGAATAGATATTACGATTAAGGAAGCAAGGGAACCTATGGGTTTATTGAAAATGGATCATATTATGGAACTCCTGAAAATGAAACGAATCTCCAATTTATGGATTGCTAAATTTGGGAAAGAACCGGACGAAAGAGATCTAAAATCATTGTATAGGGACTTTGAGGATTTGCTTTTTAAGGTTCTCAAGGAAAACGCCAAGCCAATACCAGGCGTAATTGAATTAATCAGCCGTTTAAGGCAGCAAGGAATAAAAATCGGTTCGACGACAGGGTATACTCGGGAAATGATTGATGTTGTTAAACAAGAGGCGGAAAAATGGGGCTATCAACCAGATTCCATTGTTGCGTCTAACGAGGTGCCTGCGGGAAGGCCTGCTCCTTGGATGTGCTTTAAGACGGCGATGAATCTCGAAGTGTATCCACTCAGCAAAATCGTTAAAGTCGGCGATACGATCAGTGACATCAAAGAAGGCATCTCTGCGGGAATGTGGACTGTTGCCGTATTGAAAGGCGGCAGTGAAATCGGCCTTTCAGAAGCGGAAATCAACGAAATGGACCCATATGAACGGCAAAAACGGATGAAACATGCAGAAAATCGTTTTTGGAATGCAGGAGCTGATTTCGTAATTGATGAAATAGGTGATTTATTGGAAATCATCGATCGGATCAACTACAGATTGACAGAAAAAAAGGATATATTTATTGGTTAAGGAAGATTCAAATACATGAGTTAATGACTATGATGATTAAAGTTTTTAAATAAATTCAAAATATTCAATTTATTTATTGACTGTTTCATCCAATGGTAGTAATATACATCTTATAACTGGTACGGACGTCGCAACGTCATTATCAGAAATAACTATAATTAAGGAGAATGTGCTATGGTCGAAACAAAAATGTTAAGAGGAACGAAAGTTAAAATGACACCAAGTGAAGCCATCGTTGAGACATTAGTGGCCGAGGGAGTTAAACATATCTCGGGAATTCTGGGATCTGCTTTCATGGATATGCTTGATTTATTGCCAACTGCAGGCATCCGTTTCATTGGTGTCCGCCATGAACAAAGTGCAGCACATATGGAAGATGCCTATTGCCGTGTCTCTGGTGTTGCAGGAGTTGTCATCGGGCAAAACGGACCTGGAATGACGAATATGGTCACCTCTGTTGCAGCGGCCAATCAAGCTCATACTCCAATGGTGGTCATATCACCTTCTGCTGGTACACCAACGGTTGGATGGGATGGATTCCAAGAATGTGATCAGGTTTCCATCTTCAAGGCCATCACTAAGGAAACGGTTAGAGTGACACACCCAGGCCGGGTCGCTGATTGCCTTAGGACAGCATTTCGGATTGCCTATGCCGAAAGGGGACCGGTTTTATTCGATATCCCCCGTGATTACTTCTATGGTGAAGTGGAAGATCAAATACTTCAACCACATCAATATCGCGTTGATGAAAGGGGCTGCGGATCTTCTGCATCTTTGGATAGAGCGGCAGAAATTTTAGCTCAGGCTGAGTATCCTGTCATTATTTCCGGTAGGGGAACGGTTGATTCAGATGGCATCGAGGAAATTAAGAATATTGCAGAATATTTAACAGCTCCGGTGGCTGTCTCCTATATGCATAATGATGCATTTCCTGCAGATCATCCATTGTCAGTCGGCCCAATCGGTTACATGGGATCAAAGGCAGCCATGAATACACTAAAGAAAGCGGATGTCATATTGGCGGTCGGTACAAGATTATCGGTTTTTGGAACGTTACCATGCTATGACATCGATTATTTCCCTAAGGATGCACAAATCATCCAAATAGATATTAATCCAAGGCAAATAGCGAGGACACACCCTGTGGAAGTTGGGATCATCGGAGATGCCCGTGAAGCGAGCCATGAAATCCTGAAACGGTTGAAGGCCAGTAATCCTAACCTAAAGCAAGAAAAAAAGCGGATGGTCGAAGTTACGAATGAAAAACAAAAATGGGAAGAAGAATTGGTGAAACTTGCGATGATCGATGGAACCCCGATCAATCCGCGTCGAGCACTTTTGGAATTGACTAAAGTATTGCCTGAAAATGCTATCGTTACAACAGATATCGGTAATGTATCGTCAACTGCAAACGCTTACTTAAAATTCAATCAGAGCCGAAGGCATATCGCTGCGCTTACATTCGGGAACACTGGATTTGCTTACCCATCTGCACTTGGTGCCAAGTTAGCTGAACCGAACACGCCTGTTTTAGCCATTGTTGGAGATGGCGCGTGGGGCATGAGCTTACATGAAGTGAGTACGGCCGTTGAAGAAAACATTCCGGTCATAGCATGTGTGTTCAATAATAATGCATGGTGTGCAGAGAAAAAGAATCAGGTTGATTTTTATAATAATCGTTTTGTAGGGGCGGATATCCAAAATCCTGATTTCGCGGAAGTTGCCCGATCAATGGGTGCTGTTGGTATTAGAGTGGAAAAACCTGAGGAGTTAGGCGCAGTTATTGAAGAAGCAATAAAATCAAATAAACCGACGGTCATAGATATACAAG
>NZ_JBHVQU010000240.1:0-5216 GCF_042886655.1 Peribacillus sp. NPDC058002
CTTCGAATTCAGGGTCCTGTTCCGCTTGCTTAAGATAAGGGAGGGTCGTTTCATTTCCCACTTCATATAAAAACATCGCCGCCCTCCATCTAACCAATTTATTTTTATCCGAAAGTGATTGAGACATTTCTCCCATCGCTTCTTCAAAGCCAAGATCGGATAAACAATCCCCAGCCGTACGTCTTACGGCTGCACTTTTATCTTTCAAGGCTTTATACAAGCTCGGAAGCACTTTTCTATCTTCGATCATACCCAAGTATACTACCGCGAGCCGTCGAATTGAGACCTTGCCATCAGAGAGTGCCATGTCCAATACGGGTATATCATCAACCGTTGGATCTTCCATTTGTTCTAAAGCCTGGTATCGCTTTTCCCAGCTTTCGTCATTCAGCATTTCTGCAGTCAGTTTAATTTTTGGTCGTTTCAAAATTGCTTCCTTCGCATCCACCCGTTCTTTTGCAGCGGCTACCAGCCGATTAATTCGTTCTTCCGGGTAAGCTGCAATCAACTCATCGGATACTTCCTTCACGATATCTTCCATATCACCATATCTTACGCCATAATCCTTCCATTTTCGAAGCAGGACTACATTGTCATCTTCTTTTTGAGCCGCTGAAATGCCCTTTAAGAAATAATCCGGTAAGGCAAAACGTTTTTCGTGTTGGCTATCACTTGCTTTAATTTGCATCGGAATGCCCTTGAATTGTTGAATGGCAACTGTTACTTCACCGTAATGTTCATTTAATGCCGTTTGTTGATTTTGTTCTTCGGTTTTTTCCCCGAAAACCTGACGGATTTGGACCAAGATATCTTTCCAATCATATTTCGCATTTCGCTCAACGGCTAAGAAGTCCGCAACATGATATACCCCTTTCACTCCCTCGATCGTAAATAAATCTCTAATCAGCTGGGGTGCTTGGTCAGCTTGATCTTTCTTATAATTATTGCTTTTACCAGCTAATAGCTCTTCAGTTAAATTGATTTTCATTGTATTCGGACTTGGTGTAGGTTCTATAGACTTAATTTTCAATGCATTTCTCTCCTTTAACAAGACGTTTCCATGTACTAGATATTATCACATCGGCAACAGATTCTCATGCAATTGAGATTGGCCAAAAAAAGACCGGTCCAGGTTTGTTCCCTTGGACCGGTCATCCCGCTCATTCCTCTTCCAATTTTTCCGCTAAATACGTCCATCTTTCCATCAAATGGTCTAATTTATCCGTTAGTTCCTTTTCTTCTTCAAGTAGCAGGCGGACTTTTTCAAAGTCGCTTCCCGCTGCAGACATTTCTGATGTTATGTCTTTCAGGCGCAACTCGACCCTTTCCATGTTCCCTTCTATCTCTTCCCATTCCTTACTTTCCGCATAAGTTAGTTTTTTCTTTTTCTTTTCGGTCCGGTTCATCTGAGGTTCTGGTGCTTTTACCGGCACGGCCTCTTCAGTCTTTTCTTCCAAGAACTCTGAATAACTGCCGTAATAGAAATCAATTTCAGCTTTATTCTTGAAAACAAGAAGCTGATGGCACGTCTTATCCAGGAAATACCTATCATGCGAAACAGTAATGACTACACCTGAAAACGTTTCTAAATAATCCTCCAGAACGGTCAAGGTTTGCGTGTCCAGATCATTCGTCGGTTCATCCAAAAGCAGGACATTAGGTGCCGACATCAAAATGTTAAGAAGATATAAACGCCTTTTCTCCCCACCGGAAAGCTTGCGAATAGGCGTCCCATGAGAACCCATTGGAAACAAGAACCTTTCAAGCATCTGTGCAGCCGATATGAAACTACCATCTTTAAGGGCGATTGAATCTGCCGTTTCCCGAATATACTCGATCATGCGCAAATTCTCATCCATATCGACGCTTTCTTGCGTATAGTACCCTATTTTCACGGTTTGCCCTTTTTCCAGGTTTCCTTCATCTATCGATTCCCGTCCAGCCAGGATATTTAACAAGGTTGATTTTCCACTGCCATTATTACCGACGATCCCAATTCGATCACCCGGTTTGAAGAGGAAGGAAAAATGGTTGATGATGGTTTTATCACCGAAGGATTTAGAAACATCCTGCATCTCGAGGACCTTTTTCCCAAGGCGGGCACCGCTTAATTCCATTTCCAGGTTCTCGGTTTTCTGCTTATCCTTTACACCTGATTCCAATGTTTCGAAGCGTTGGATCCTGGCCTTTTGTTTCGTTGTACGTGCCTTTGCGCCTTTACGGATCCAGGCCAGTTCTTTTTTGAATAGACTTTCCTTTTTCGATCTTTCAGCCGTTTCGTTCTCTTCACGAATGGCCTTTGATTCTAAATAATCCGCATAATTTCCTTTGTATTCGAAAAGCTGCGTTTGGGCAATTTCCCAAATCTTATTGGACACGCGATCAAGGAAATATCGATCATGGGTCACAAATAAAACGGACTTTTGATATTTCCCCAAATATTCTTCAAGCCAAGTGATGCTTTCAAAATCGAGATGGTTCGTCGGCTCATCCAAAATCAATAAATCAGGGGTCTCAATCAAGGTTTTTGCCAGCGCCGCACGTTTTTTTTGGCCACCTGACAGTTCCCCCAATTTCCTTGAGTGATCAGGAAGACCAAGTTTGGTAAGTATCGTTCTGGCATTGGCACTTGTATCCCAGGCACCAAGCGTGTCCATATCCTGTTGCTGCTTTAACAAACGGTCCTGAATTACGCTATTCTGTGGATCTACCTGTAGTTGAACGAGCGTCTTTTCATACTCCTTAATCAACGAAAATACAGGAGTTGAACTTTCATACATATATTCCATGATCGTCAATTTCTCATCAAAATGCGGATCTTGGGATAGATAGGAAATCGTGTAATCATTCGGATGATCCTTCGTTCCTAAATCACTGTCTTCCAAGCCTGCGATGATATTCAATAATGTCGATTTGCCGGTGCCGTTTATGCCAACGATCCCGATTTTTTCCCCTTCGGTAATGGAAAAAGAGACATCTTTAAAAAGCAGCTTTTCCCCTTGGGTTTTCATTACATGTTCCATGCTAAAAACTTTCATAATCGTACATCCCATTCCTTATTAAATTCCTCTAAAAACCCAACCATATATTCATGCCTTTCACTTGCAATCTTCTTGGCTGTACAAGTATTGAGCATATCTTGCAAACGCAATAATTTTTCATGAAAATGATGAATGGTTGAGCTTTTGCCACCCCTGTATTCCTTCTTGGTCATGTTTTCCCTTATCGGCAATGAAGGATCATACATAAGTTGTCCCTTTTTTCCGCCATATGCAAATGTCCTGGCTATGCCAATGGCACCAATTGCATCCAAGCGGTCAGCATCCTGAACAATTTCAGCCTCAATCGAAGGAAGCTTCAACTGCCCTGCACTATATGAAATAGTATTGATGATCTGTTTGACGGCATCAACACTATCAATATCCAACTTAATTTCATCAAACCAAACGTCAAGCTTTTTCCAGCCTTCATCGGCTTCATGGTTTAGTTTATCATCCGGGATATCATGAAGCAAAGCAGCCATTTCAATGATAAACTCATTTCCTTTTCGTTCTTCTTTTGCAATATGTAAAGCCAGCTTACGAACACGATCGATATGGAACCAATCATGGCCGCTGGCATCGGAATTCAATTGGTCATATACATACTTCTCCGTCAGTTCAATCATCGTTTGTTTCATATCACCACTCCATGTCCCTTCTATTTTACCATGGTTCTCAAAAAATGGTGTGCTTTAATCTTCATTGAACCAACTGATCCCAATCGTCTGTTCACCGGTATGCACCCCGATGGCACTGCCAAGAGGGGATACATGGATCGACACATGAGGAAATTCTTGTGTAATCATCTTTTTCCATCTTTGTGCCTGCTCAGACACTGCACCATATAATATGGTGCATTCTTTCACTTTTCCTGCTTCGACTGATCTGCGAAAATCAGTGAAGATCTGTTTTTCCGCTTTTTTAAGGTTCCGAGGTTTAGATTTAGTATGAAGCACACCATTTTCGATTGAAATGATGGGCTTAAAGCTCAATAGGTTTCCAAGAATATACTGTGCGTTCGTTAACCTGCCGCTGCGATGCAGCTGATCTAAAGAACCGATTAATACATAGGTTTCATGGTTGTCCGCATACATTCTCGTTTTAACGAAAGCCTCATTGATGGAATCTCCATTATCCATATAATGCATGAGCCTTTTCAAGATTAATAGCATTGGAAAGGAAATAAGTAAAGTATCAAAAACGTCAACAGGGATCGAAACCATTTGTGCAGCTTGCCTGCTCGCGGAAACGGTCCCGCTCAATTCACTTGAAAGATGTACGGCTATGATTCGATCATAGCGTTTTTCAAGCTCCATATATAACTCTTGGAATCTGCCGACCGAAGGCTGTGACGTAGTGGCTGTAATTTTTTCCTCACTCATCCGCCGGTATAATTCCTCAGGTAATAGGTCGACACCATCTTCATATTCCTTCCCATCAATGATGACGACCATCGGAACGACGTATACATGTTCATTCAATGATAATTCTTCGTCCAAAGTTC
The DNA here is from genome assembly GCF_042886655.1 of Peribacillus sp. NPDC058002. Lineage (NCBI taxonomy): Bacteria > Bacillati > Bacillota > Bacilli > Caryophanales > Bacillaceae > Peribacillus > Peribacillus sp. NPDC058002. The sequence continues at coordinate 4,546 of NZ_JBHVQU010000240.1, forward strand.
CCGTACTATCCGTTACCCATGCAATTCGTTCCATGGTTTCCCCCCTCGTTGTGTCTTCTATTATATTCAACATCCCAACCATCTGTCCCCAATTGAATACGGATGGATATAAATATCTTACTTCATAAAAAGAGCCCAACTGGAACTTCCGTTGGACTCAATTTCATTCTTCATAATAATTTTTTTATATCCTCTTCCATTTCCAGAGGTTTTGTTTTAGGTGCATACCGGCTCACTATGTTTCCATTACGGTCAATCAAGAACTTTGTAAAATTCCATTTTATAGATTTGGACCCCATCACTCCAGGAGCATTTTCAGTCAGGTAGCTGAATAAAGGATGGGCTTCCTTTCCATTGACATTCACTTTTGCAAACATCGGGAATGTTATGCCACGATTCAATTTGCAGTATGAATCGATTTCCAGATCATCACCAGGCTCCTGATTAAAAAACTGATTACAAGGAAAACCAAGCACGACAACCCCATCCTCTTTATATTGCACATACAGGCTTTGCAAATCATCATACTGTGGCGAAAAACCGCATTTGCTTGCGGTATTCACTATAATCATCACCTTCCCTCTATATTCCTCAAGCGAGATGGTTTCGCCATTGATTTTATTGACTTCAAATTCGTAAATGGACATGTATGATCACTCCCTATAGTATGA
>NZ_JBHVQU010000241.1:0-5144 GCF_042886655.1 Peribacillus sp. NPDC058002
CAGGGATTAAGTATGATTGAAGTGGCCCTTATGTCGCTTTTGCTCTATGCAGGGTCTGGCCAATTCATAGCTGCGGGGATGATAGCTGCAAGTCATCCAGTATCGGCCATAATTTTTACGATTTTTTTTGTGAACAGTCGCCATCTATTACTTAGTGCTGCATTGGCTCCATATTTCAAGCAGCAAAGTTTGAAACAAAACCTGATAACCGGAGCCTTATTAACTGATGAAACCTTTGGAGTGGCCGTCACGGCGGCACAGAAGAGGAAACAACTTGATTTTCAATGGATGCTTGGACTGAATCTTGCAGCCTATTTAAATTGGTTCATTGCAAATATTGCCGGCGGTTTCTTTGGCCAATGGATTCCAAATCCCGAAAAATATGGGATGGACTTCGCCCTGCCAGCGATGTTTATCGGCCTTTTAGTTCTGCAAATATTAAGTAAAAAGGACTTTTTTATAGATCTTGCAGTCGCGTTTAGCAGCATATTAATCGTTGTTGCAGTAAGTTTCTTCTTTCCAGGCAGTACTGGCGTCATAGTGGCAACTGTTGTAGCTGCAACGATAGGGATGGTGATTGGCAGGTGGAAATAAGCGGATATATCCTTGCTGTGATTGTAGGGATTTCGATTGTAACTTTCATACCCAGGGTCGTCCCTTTGGTACTGCTTAGTAAAATGGAGATTCCAAAGTGGGGCATCGATTGGCTTAAGCATGTGCCAGTGGCTGTAATGGCGGCGTTGTTGGCTCAAGAACTTCTATTATCGGAACAGGTCTTTTCAATTAAGGATAATGCTTTGAATTTGGCCGCAGCTTTACCGGCTTTCCTGGTTGCCATTTTTACGAGAAGTCTATTGGGTACGGTTGTGATTGGCGTGCTTTCATTGATGATATTACGATTTTTCTTTTAATATATACTAAACAATTAAATGATAGGCCGATATAACCAGTAATGGATTGCCATTACTGGGTTTTTATTTTTCAAAGAACATTTTTCATGACAGGCCGCTTTTTTAGTTCGTTTCGATTAGGCAAATGACGCTTTTTAATGAACATTGGAAGCTTGATTATCAAAAAGGGCAGTGATTACATAAACTAAGGTGAATGTACTTCTGAAAAATTGTTTTGGTTAGCTGAATTGAAAGCGCTTCAAATTGAAAATGAAACAACAAACGTTTAGAAAATGGGAGTCTGTCAACAATGGGAATAGGCAAGTTACTATGGAGGTGTCAATTAATGAATGTGAATGGTGCACTAGAGGTTCTTGATCGCATGCGGCTTCCTAATGGCGCATATACTGCAAGCGTTTCCGATGATTATAATTATGTCTGGATAAGGGATGTCGTTTATACAGTAATCCCTTTCATAAATGATCCATCCAATCGTTACGAGAAAGCATATCATGCTTTATTCGACTTATTTCAATCCTATGAGTGGAAGATAGATATTCATACGGAACAGAAACCTCAGTTTTTATTTGAACATATCCATGCAAGGTATTCCACTGAGCTTAAAGAACTGCCCGATGAGTGGGGGCATGCCCAGAATGATGCGATAGGTGCCTTTTTATGGGGTGTCGGTGAAGGGTATAGGCATGGTAAAAAGGTGATGAGAAATCAACGGGATTTACAAATTGTTCAAAAGTTGGTCAATTACTTGGAATGCCTGCAATATTGGCAATCGGAAGATAATGGGATGTGGGAAGAAAATATAGAAATCCACGCTTCAAGCATAGGTGCATGTGTGGCTGGTTTGAATTCAGTCAAAATGCTGGTCAACGTCAAGGAAGAGCTGATTAAAAAGGGAGAAGAAACTCTTCGTTTCTTACTTCCAAGGGAAAGTTATTCAAAAGAGACGGATTTAGCCCTTTTATCCTTAATTTATCCTTATCGGCTGGTAGACCGTGAAATAGCACTAAAAATATTGAAGAATGTCACGGAGCGCCTTGAAAGAACAAATGGTTGTATAAGATATGAAAAGGACCTTTATTATAATGACGGTCAAGAGGCAGAATGGTGTTTCGGGCTTCCGTGGTTGGGCTTATGCTACCTTGAACTTGGAATGATGAACAAAGTTAAGGAATATATTGATAAAACGAAAATGATCATACCGGAAAATTGGGAAGTACCCGAATTATATATAGGGGGCAGGAATATTCCGAACAAGAATACTCCTTTGGCATGGTCAGTATCATTATCCTATTTATTTTTGACGAAGACTTCCATGATTCGAACTGAACAAATAACATGAAGCATTCATACATGATACCTTAAAGCTCTTTCCAAAAAAATGGGGAGGGCTTTTATTGGTATAATAATATTTTTTACAATAAATGTATAATTTTCTTGAAAAATGTTTGAATTTACAAAAAAACGGCTATTTATAACAATATCTTCACCTCCATTTGAAGGATTAATATCATTTTCATCGAATATATATAATAACTGGGGAAGGATGGTTAAAATACTATCGATTCAATACTGATGGAGGGGTTTTATTGAGTGCAATTATTGACCAGCTACAAGAGATTTATCCAAGCGATTTCGATTTGTATTTATTTCATGAAGGCACCCTTTATGAAAGCTATAAAATGCTTGGGGCACACATTGTAACATCATTAGGTAAAGAAGGAGTACGCTTCGCCGTTTGGGCCCCCCATGCCAAGCAAGTTTCAGTAGTCGGTAATTTTAATAATTGGGACGGAAAAGATCATGCGATGAAAAGGATCGAGCGATCAGGTATCTGGGTGTTGTTCGTACCGGGACTACAAGAAGGGGAACTCTATAAATACGAAATACATACACCTGGAAGTAAACGAATCCTAAAAGCCGATCCATATGCCTTTTATTCGGAAGTCAGACCAAATACAGCCTCGGTCATTAAAAGGCTGGATAATTTTGAATGGCAAGATTCGAAGTGGATAGCTAATAGGAAAAAGGAAAATATTTATCATAAACCCATGTCCATTTATGAAGTGCACCCAGGAACATGGAAACAGAAAGAAGATGGCGAGTTTTATTCGTACCGTGAATTGGCTGATAGGTTGATTGATTATGTGATTGAAAATGGTTTTACACATATTGAAATCATGGCCATAATGGAACACCCATTTGATAAATCGTGGGGATACCAGGTCACGGGCTATTATTCTGTAACCAGTCGTTACGGCTCGCCGGAAGATTTTAAATATTTAATTAACCTTTGCCACAAAAAGGGCATTGGGGTAATTCTTGACTGGGTTCCCGCCCATTTTTGTAAAGACGCGCATGGACTTTCCCGTTTCGATGGAACGCCTCTCTATGAACCAATTGATCATACTAGAGCAGATCGCCCGTTATGGGGGACATACAACTTTGATTTTACCAAACCTGAAGTAATCAGTTTCCTTATATCAAATGTAATGTTTTGGATGGAGGTATACCATATTGATGGAATCCGTGTCGATGCGGTATCGTCAATGGTTTACTTAAATCATGATAATCCATTGCCGATCAAGCTGAAAAACCAGTTTGGCGGTGAGGAAAACCTGGAGGCCATACAATTTTTGCAAAAGCTTAACGAAGTGGTTTTCGAGAAATATCCCAATGCATTAATGATGGCTGAAGAAGCAACAGACCGACCACTTATAACTTCTCCTACCGATATAGGCGGCCTGGGCTTTAATTACAAATGGAATATGGGATGGACTAACGATATCCTTCGTTATATGAAACTTGAAACGGGGGAAAGGCCAAATCATCATAGTCTCTTAACATTTTCTTTTTTCTATGCTTTTTCAGAAAATTTCGTCTTGCCCTTTTCACATGATGAAGTGGTTCATGGCAAGAAGTCTTTATTGAATAAGATGCCAGGCGACTATTGGCAGAAATTCGCTAATCTACGGTTACTCTTTGGGTATTTCATGACACATCCCGGAAAGAAGCTTCTATTCATGGGCGGTGAATTTGGCCAGTTCATAGAATGGAAAGATGAGGAACAATTGGATTGGCTTCTTTTGGAATATGAATCACACGAAAAACTGGCCTATTACTTCCGCACCCTACAGGATTTTTATAGGCAATCATCCTCCCTTTGGCGACTGGATCATGTCCAGGAGGGGTTTGAGTGGATAGATCCGAACAATAGTAAACAGAGTATCATTACCTTTATGAGAAAGGGTAAACGCAAAGGCGATTATTGCATTGTTGTCTGTAATTTTTCTGCACAGGCTCATGCTCAATATCAAATTGGCGTACCATCCCAGGGTAAATATATAGAGGTTTTCAGCAGTGATTCAGCATCTTTCGGAGGATCGGGACAGATCAATGAGGAACCCATTAATGTCAAAAAGGAACCATACCATAATCAACCATTCAGCATGGAAATAACAGTACCTCCATTAGGCATTTCCATTTTTATGAAGCAAACAAAAAAAAGGCGGGGGAGAGTGAACGAATAATGGGAGCGAAAAAATGGATAGCAATGTTATTGGCAGGAGGCCAGGGTTCAAGGTTAGGTGAATTGACAATTGGTTTGGCAAAACCAGCTGTTCCCTTTGGCGGTAAATATAGAATCATCGATTTTCCATTAAGTAACTGCACTCATTCTGGTATTGATACGGTTGGGGTACTGACTCAATACCAGCCATTGATTCTAAATGATTATGTTGGTAATGGCAAAGCTTGGGACCTTGATCTGGATGTTGGCGGAGTTTCCGTACTTCCCCCTTATCAAGGGAAAGAAGGCGGGGAATGGTATAAAGGGACGGCAAATGCTGTTTATCAAAATATCCAATATATTGATAACTATGATCCGGAACATGTACTGATTCTTTCGGGTGACCATATTTATAAGATGGATTACAGTAAGATGCTGGATTATCACATCGAAAAAAATGCAGAGGCAACCATAGCAGTCATTCAAGTACCGTGGCAGGAAGCAAGTCGTTTCGGGATCATGAATACCAATGATGATGATAAAGTCACTCAATTCGATGAAAAACCAAAGTATCCAAAGAGCAATCTCGCTTCAATGGGAGTTTACCTTTTCAAGTGGAAAACCCTAAGAAGGTATTTAATAAATGATGAAAAGGATGAAAATTCCTCCAATGATTTCGGCAGCAACATCATTCCAAAGATGCTTGAAGACAGAAAAAAGCTATATGC
>NZ_JBHVQU010000242.1:0-5123 GCF_042886655.1 Peribacillus sp. NPDC058002
TACTTATTGATGTAAAGCACGTATTCCCTGACTTTCTTTGAGTGTGGGGTGTTGAAAAAGTATCTTGCTGAAAAGATCGAGACTTATCTTTTTATTCAGCTACCTAAGCCAAGTGAGTATCCAAATGTTTTAAAAATTTCTGCTGAAGATTACTGGTGTATCCAAAATAACGGCTGGTCTATTGATTCTGCTACTGAAATTTTTAGTGAGGAATGGACATCTGATGACGAGTTTTTTGTCACCGAATCTGAAATTTATGGGAATAATAAACTCTATCATCAATTGAAAAAGAACTCCGAATAAGAAAAACATAGGAAGATTTTAGTCTTCCTATGTTTTCATTCATATTATTTATCTGTTTGTTTTTGCTTCTTTTTCAAATACTCTGCACGTATTTTTTCAAGTTGCTGCTTTTTATCAAATTTGGCAGGCGTCTGTTTTTCATGATACTTTGTCACAGCTACCTTACCTTTGGTATCCAATTGATATTTTCCCACTTTGTTCACCTACTTTTCTTGTCTCTAAAGAGAATCTATTCAACAAATATAATATACCTTATTTTACTGAAGTAAACCTTATTACATTATTAGTGTACTGCTAACTTTGCATATATCAGTAAAAACATTAAAAACTTAGTAAAATAATTCATCGCCAAATGGTATTCATTTCATTGCTATAATCAAAATAAAATGCCTTGACACACTGCATAAGCCTCAATAATTCTATAAGCAGTATTCGTTTCTGTGATATTTATATTTCAAGTTATCAACTCATACTACATTAATCCTTTTTTGAACTCAATCTTTCTAACTTTTCTTTATTAATGATAAAATATTTCCTTCCTTTTTTCTCTAATAATCCGTCTTCATGGAATTGGTTAAGTGTGTATAATAAATGTCGATAGCTTACCCCCACGTATTCTGCTGTTTCGGTATGCTTCTCTTGAAAGCATCCATCGTTTTCTATTTGAAGAATATATTTGGCCAATCGATTTTTGAATTCATAATCCTGCATAGCTGTGTAATGATCTGTTCTTTTAAGTAATTTATCACCTAAATATTTTGATAAATTATGGAGAAAAAGATTGTCATTTAACAGATGCTCTTTCGATGAAGCCAATGGAACCGCTAAGCAAGTGCAGTCATTTATAGCCACAACATCTTTTAAATCCTTTTCCACCTCAATCAAGGATAATTCACCAATAAAATCATCTTTCTTTAGGAACTGAATCAGCGCACGTTTTCCATTTTCGTGTACTATATATATTTTTGCCCGCCCATCCAATAATAAAAATAAGTACTGAATATCTTCATCAAAGCGCACTATATATTCATTAGAAGAAAACTTACAAATAAAAGCCTGATGTAAAACTGCTTTCGGAAAAGTTTCTTGAATATCATTATATATATCTGCAAAATTTTCAGCGTAATCCTTCAAATTGATTCTTTCCATTTTATCACCTCAATATGAGATATCTCCTATTATTATATTCTTACCTTCGATATATTACTACCAAGGGGTGGATAGGAATGAACAAATACAAACATATTATTTTTGACTTAGATGATACGATACTTGATTTTCAAGATTCAGAAGAAAAGGCTTTAAAACAAATTATTACGCTGTACGAGTTGCCCTATAACAAACAAACCATTGCATGTTATAAGCGCATTAATGATGGATTATGGCATCAATTAGAGGAAGGCTTGATTTCTCGTGAAGAAGTGCTGACAACGCGTTTTTCACTTTTTTTGAAGGAATTTCATATAGATGAAAACGGAGCAAAAGTTGAAGCTATGTACCGTGAGCATTTAAACCAAGGACATAAGACCATTATCCATGCACATGAATTATTAAATGCTTTAAGTAAGCAAGATTATAAATTATATATTGGAACAAACGGTGTAGGAAAGACTCAAAGAAAAAGATTAGGAGGTGCCAAGCTACAAGGATATTTTGAACATCTTTTTATCTCAGAAGAAATTGGTTATGAAAAACCGAATCCCCATTTCTTTTACTATATTTTTGATGCCCTGCATACAAATCGTAAAGAAGAATTTTTAATGATAGGTGATCGTTTAACATCGGATATTCAAGGAGCTATCAATGCCGGAATTGATTGTGTATGGTTTAACCCTAAGAGAAGCATGCCTAAATCATGTTTACCTAAGAGCACATATACGATACCAAATTTAATGCAAATAATGGACATATTAGAGCAATAATCATGAAAAATGTAATTGAATCAATTCTACTCTATATAGTAAGTGCTATTGGCATTAGTCTTACATTAAAAGCCGATGTTGGTGTCAGCAGTTTTAATGCGATGAATTTATCCATATCTGAATGGACTTCCATCAAAGTTGGCACAATTACATTCATTGCAAATCTCATTTTTCTATTCGGTTATATCTGCCTATGCGAAAAAAGGGATTTTAGAAAATTCACTTTGATGTTCATTTCCATCTTGTTCTTTGGAATGGTTATTAATTTTTTCCTCTATACTATTTTCGGTACGATTCACGTAGAGAATTATTTAGTAAGAATCGGACTATTTATTTTCGGTGCGATACTAGCCGGTGGAGCAACAGGCATTATTTTATCATTAGATATTATTCCTTTTCCTATTGAAAGTTTATGTTTACAAATAGCCGAATTAACAAAACGCCCTTTCTCTCAATACAGATATTGTGTCGATTTATTCTCCATTATTCTATCAATAACAATATCACTACTATACAATTTACCAATCAATATTCGGGAAGGAACGATTATCAGCTTCTTCTTATTGTCCGGCATTATTTCTTATACACGATTGAAATTTAAAAAATATCAGCAGAAACCTAAAACTCAATAAAAAGCATAACTAAAAAATAACCTCTTACGGATAAGAATCCAAGGAGGCTATTTTTATCAAACTTTAATATAAATGATCAATCTTTTTTGTAAAACTACAGTCGAACTAACCTGCCCCTTTAGCTCATTAAGCAAAAAGGCTGCCAAATGGCAGCCCTGGAACTGAGCTTCCTTCACATGAGAAGATTAGCTGGGTTTCTTAATTATTTTCATCCAATTCGGATCCGACTAGTAAAAAAGTGACTTCCCAATGTCCAGCAATCGCCCCAGATTGTTGATAAACGTATACTCTTCTAAATAGAAAGGGCATGTTTTGAAAAAAAATAATCAAAACACGCCCTTTTATTTATATTAAATTGGATTGATCTTTTATATAAAACGCTGACCCTTTTTGTCTTCCTTAAAAAACAAACGACCCATTTTTAAAGTGGCTCTGTTATATTCATTGTTGAATTTATCAAAAAAACGATTTCTATCGATCAGTTTCCAACGATTTACAGATAGTTGTAATTAGCCCTTTAAAAATGTTAGCAGTGCTTCATTAAATTCTTTGGCATGTGTTGCATTGAACCCATGTGGACCACCCTTTATTAAAGTTACCTTTGAATCAGGAATTGCTTCATGTGTCTGCTTCCCACTATTTTCAAATGGAACAATTGCATCTGAATCACTATGAAGAACGAGGGTAGGTATATTAAACTTGGCTAAATCCCCTCTGAAATCCGTTTTGCTGAAAGCAGCGATACAATCCAGTGTCCCTTTAGGCGATGCACCCGCTGCAATATCCCTATTGTAAAGTCGGAATGGTTCACTGACTAAGTCTGTTCGATCTCCAGCAGAAAAAAATCCTCTCGTAAACTCATCAAGAAATGCCAGGCGATCATTTTTCACTCCATTTTCCAATCCTTGAATGTCTGCATCATCAAATGCTCCCTCAGGATGTTCTGCTGACTTGTAAAGAAATGGTGGTACAGCTCCTGCAAATACAGCCTTCTCTACTCTATCTGTTCCATAAGTTCCGATATAGCGGGCTACTTCTCCACCCCCCATAGAAAATCCGACCAGTGTCACACGTTGGATATCCAAATGCTCCAGTAACTGGTGTAAATCAGTAGCGAATGTGTCATAATCGTAACCGTTCCATGGCTGCGAAGAGTTACCGAACCCTCGACGGTCATAAGTTATGACTCTGTATCCAGCCTCAACGAGAGCAGGAACTTGATATTCCCAAGATCGGCCACTTAATGGCCAACCGTGAATTAATACTACCGGCTTCCCTCTACCATGGTCCTCATAATATAGTTCAATCGGTGTTTCGTTTTCGGTTCCTACAGTAATTTTCGCCATTTTTCTACCTCCCAGAAATATTCCGATATATATCCTATTCTCCAATAATACGGATGAATCCCGTAGCCTATTTCACGTTTTATATTGCGGACTCCAAGCATAATAATCCTTTTGTTCCGATGATTCATTTTCTCTTTTTTGTAACAACGAAATGGGCTGAACCATCCATGACTGCCAATGATTCGATTATAAGAATTATTGCGTAAACTAGCACAAATAAGGCCAATGGTTTTGGTCATATCCCCTCCTTGTTTGTCATACCTATTCATGATACTATACTTCACCAGGTGTGGGAATAGGTACCAATAATGGTATAAAAAAGCCAAACGAAAATGAGATTACATTTCGAAAAGCCTTGAATTCAATAGAATCTAGGGCTTTTTGTGTATGGGTTCCGTTACTATAACGTCTGGATGAAAAGAATTGAACAATAGGAAAGACAAAGGGCTGCAATCAAGAATTAAAATCCGCTCAAATCCCGGAATATACTAAGTGCCATTTGTGAATAATAAGAGTGTTAAACAATGGATTAAGGAGGACTTGCATGCAACAGGATCAACAAGCTAAAAAGAATTCGGGTTCAATCATGAAACCAGGATTTTCAGGAACTGATGCACAAAAAGTAAAACAAGAAATTCAAAAAGATGTAATCGAAGGACAAGGTGCAATGACTTCCCGAGAGGCAGGAGCAATGCGGGATTAAAAAACCACTCTGAGAGTGGTCTTTTATATGCTTTAACGCAAATTTTAAAAAGAGTAAAAACAAGGTCAAATTAAGTTTTCTTGTAAATAAATCATATCTATTACTTCATGCATACAATTCGGCCCTCTTCCTTTCACTCTCCGTTCTCTTATTCTTATCTCTTGGCTCTTTTCGTAAAGATTGTTGTTTTTAAAAACTAAACGATTTAAGGTTGATT
>NZ_JBHVQU010000243.1:0-5090 GCF_042886655.1 Peribacillus sp. NPDC058002
AATCTGCCTCTTCGATCTCGATGCCCCAATCATGAGACTTGCAGGCCCGGATGTCCCAGCGATGCCATATTCACCATCATTGGAAAAATCCTTCATGGTGAATCCTGAAAAAGTGGAAAAGGCACTGAGGGACCTAGTTGCCTATTGAACGAATCTTAAAATAGAACAAACAAAGCATCCCCCATCTGGAGGGATGCTTTGTTTGTTCCTGTAATGGATCATACAGATGAAAAAACAATTAAGTAAATCGCCAAGGATGTCCGTGAACTTGGCCAAAAAGTACGCATGAATAAAAAAATCATTGAAACGCCATTTGAAATGCGTGGTATTATATGGTAAAAGGACTTTAGTTAAAGGAGCTTAAGATGAATACTGGACAATTATCCAATAATAAACTATTAGATATGGTGTTTGAGAGTACATATTATGGAATTGTAATTGTCGATAGTAATGGGAAAATTCAATACATTAGCAATAAATATTGTGAATTTTTAAATGTTGAACGCGACACAGTGATTGGTGAGCATGTGACGAATATAATTGAAAATACAAGGCTACACCTTGTAGTGCAAATAGGTAAATCCGAAATTGCTGATATACATTTTCTTCGTGGTGATTTTGTAATCGCAAATCGCATTCCTATCATTGAGAATAATGAAATAATTGGTGCAATCGGGACAATCATGTTTCGTGATCTTGATGATTGGAATAAAATGAATAGTCACATTAAGGAGATCCTGACAAAACATAATTTATACAAAAATGAAATAGGTGTTACAAATGGAGTGAAATATTCCTTACATCACTTAATTGGAAATTCTCAAGAAATACAACAGTTAAAAGAACGTGTGAAAAGGTTGGCTAGAGGTGATATCTCTGTTCTAATTAGAGGAGAAAGCGGTACAGGCAAGGAAATAATAGCACATAGCATTCATCAGCTAAGTGGAAGAAGCGACAAACCGCTTGTGAAAATAAATTGTAGTTCAATTCCCGAACACTTGTTAGAATCTGAACTTTTCGGTTATGAAGAAGGTGCCTTTACAGGGGCAAAAAAGGGAGGTAAAATAGGAAAGTTTCAATTTGCTGATGGTGGAACGGTTTTCCTTGACGAAATTGGTGATATGCCTCAGCAAATGCAAGTCAAGTTATTAAGGGTCCTTCAGGAGAAAGAGTTTGAGCCTGTAGGTTCGCTTTACCCAAAAAAACTAAATGTTCGAGTGATTGCTGCAACAAATCGCCCTTTAGAAAAATTGGTTGAAGAAAAGCTATTTCGTGAAGACTTATTTTATAGAATTAACGCTGTCCAATTATTTATTCCTCCTTTAAGAGATAGAATGGAAGATATCCCTTTACTTGTAGAGTATTTTTTCAATAAAATCACAGCTCGAATAGGAAAACGAGTAACCTCCATACACCCAGAGGTGATTTCATTAATAGAGCAATATAACTGGCCAGGGAATATCAGAGAACTAGAGAATGTAATTGATGCAGGTGTTCACCTATCAAATGAAGAGGTAATGGGGAAGGATGCTTTACCTGAGTCTCTTAAACTTCATAATGTGAATATGAAAGAATTAAGTTTAAAGGATTGTGTAGAGGAAACAGAAAAGAAGGAAATCGAAAAAGCGTTAAGGAGGTTTAAGTTTGATAAAAAAAGGGTTGCGGAAGCTCTCGGGATAGGGAATTCTACCCTTTACGATAAAATTAGAAAATATAAGATTTCTGACCAATAAAAATAAATCCGGGATTTCAGAATTCATTCCGAAATTCCGGATTTATTTTTTAATTTCCGTATTAATGTTGATAAAGTTCACATTACAGGAGAAACAAGGCTATAAATTATGAAAAACAATGAATGAAAAATCAGCTGATCTTACTTCAGTTGATTTTTTCTTGGTTATTTTCCGAAAAATCAGAAAAAAAGCCATCGACTTTTCCTCGATTATTAAGGACAGTAAGTCTGTAAGGGTTTTTTCCGTTTTGGAATGAATCTTGCATTCAAATTAGAAGAAAGGAGGAAAGAAAACGATAAAGGCGAGTGGACAATTTAAAGGCATGTAAGAGGGAATGTTTTGAAGTTTGAGAATTGATTTGAACATTAATGAATTTAGCGGCCTTAAAAGGAGGAATTTCATTGGATGTCGGTTTTATCACAAGAAAAATGGCGAATGATTTAAATAATATAAATCCTAGAAAAATAGCAATACAAGAAGAAGCAGGAAAGTCGATGACGTACATGGATCTCCACCTTATATCAAATGCGTATGCAAACAGGCTTTACGAAATTGGAGTGCGTAAAGGCGATCGTGTCGGTATTTTACTTTCCAACTGTCTCGAATATTTTAGTCTATATTTTGCCATTGCGAAAATCGGTGCAATTGCAGTTCGACTTAATTTTAGGCTTTCAAGTGCAGAGCTTGAGTATGCATTAAATGATTCACAGACAAAAATATTGTGCTTCCATTCTAACTTAGCCAATCAGCTGGAATCAATTAGTAATCATGTTTCTGTTGAGCGTTATTTTTGTCTTCCTCATAGAAATGGCCCAACCCCAGGATGGTCTGAGTCATGGAGTGTATTAGAAAGTGGTTCGGTAGATGAGGTCAAAGTCGATAACATTAAATTAAACGATCCAGTCATGCTTATGTACACATCAGGAACAACGGGAAGACCTAAAGGTGCGATTTGGACACATGATACAACTTTCTGGTTTTCCACGATACAAGCACTGAAATGGAAATTTACAGGGCAAGAAGTTGCGATGACGACAGGACCTCTATACCATGTTGGGGCGATGGAAGATATCGCACTTCCCATTCTACTGATGGGCGGAAGGGTAATAATTACAAAAAGCCAAGAATTCGAGATTGGAAGAATCCTTTCCGTTATTGAAGAGGAAAATGTGACCGATTCTTTTTTATTCCCTTTCATGATTTATGAAATGCTAAATTTGCCTGAAATTGAAAAGTATGAGCTGAAATCTTTAAAAACCATTTATACAGGTGGTGACCCGCTAATGCCATGGGCACTGGAACAATTAAAAAAGAGGTTTCCTCAAATTGGAGTTGTTCAAGTTTACGGGTTAACTGAAGGACAGCCAATTGCGGCTTCGCTTGAACCAAAGGATGCTTTTACAAAAGGCCATACCGTTGGGAAGCCGATGCCACTTACAGAAATAAATATTATCGATGAGGATGGAACGCCTTTGCCAGTTGGTGAAATTGGTGAAATCGCTATTAAGAGTCCAGCGGTTTCTGAGGGGTATTGGAGGAAACCAGATGCCACAATGGAAACATTCGTGAATGGGTGGTGTAAAACAGGAGACCTGGGAAAGTTCGATCATGATGGGTATCTATCAATTGCCGGCAGAAAAAAAGATATGATTCGGAGCGGTGGTGAAAACATTTACTCAGCGGAAATTGAAGATGTCTTATACCGCCATGAGGAAGTGAAGGAAGTTTCTATAATTGGTATTCCTGATCCCAAATATATTGAGGCTGTATGTGCTGTTATTGTTAAAAAAGAAGGAGCCAAACTTACGGAGGAAGATGTTGTTAATTACTGTAAGGATCATCTTGCTAGCTATAAAAAACCTAGAAAGGTCACATTTGTTGATGAAATACCACGTACCCCATCCGGAAAGGTCCAAAAGTTTATTCTTCGTAAACAATTTAGCGGTATGGATAAATAAGGGGTTTATGGAAGGTTGAAAAAGGCTTTGTTAATACATTATTTCACTTTGTTTTAAAAATCACATAACCACAAAGAATTCTAGCACAGATATCTGGGGTCACCCACAGATTCCCGTTTTTCAATAATGCCAGAGTATTTGGAACCCACAAGTACACTTTAGGTTTAGGAGGAAAGCCGATGAAGAAGAAGGACCAAGTAGTTTCATGGTCGAAACAGAGTAATATTGCAACGATTATTATTGATAATCCACCAGTTAATGTATTAAGCGCAGATGTTATAGAACAATTGAATCTTGTGGTGGATGAAATTGAAAGCGATTACAATGTTAAGGTCATTATACTTACCGGTGAAGGAGAAAGAGCTTTTGTTGCTGGAGGAGACATTAAAGATTTTCCAGCATGGATTGGAAAAGGAGTGGAAGAAGGAAAGGGGAAATCACTTTGGCTTCAGGAACCACTTAATAAAATTGAACGGTTATCAAGACCAACTATTGCTGCAATCAACGGATTAGCACTAGGTGGAGGATGTGAACTTGCTTTAAGTTGTGATATTCGAATTGCGGAGGAACATATTAGGATTGGGCTCCCTGAAGTTAAATTGGGATTGTTTCCAGGTGCAGGGGGAACTCAAAGACTTCCTAGACTGATAGGTAAGGCCAAAGCAAAAGAAATGATCTTTACTGGAGAGCCACTGAATGCAGAAGATGCCAAACAAATAGGGCTTGTTAATCATGTTGTGCCAAAGGGTGAATCTTTAGAAAAAGCAATGGAAATTGCAAAATGTATTTGCAATTATTCTTTACAATCTTTAACTTTTGCAAAGCATTCTATTGATTTTGGTTATGAACAAACACTTGAAGATGGACTCGTGATTGAAGCTGAAAATTTTGGTCATGTTTTTCAGACTAGAGACGTAAAGGAAGGAGTTGAAGCCTTTATCAATAAAAGGGAGCCAAACTTCATTGATCAGTAAGCCTCATGACCAAACCAGTGGCAAGTCCGATTTTTGAAAAAGATCCTGATGCCGTGATCGTAAAAATGGCAGATTCTAAAGTAACTCATCTTTGTTAATATACAAAGTCGTTTAAGGATTCACTCGGGAAATTAATTAGGGTTCTTTACTAAATGTGCACTGGAAAACTGTCCTATCATGCCCAATAAGTCTTGGGGAAAAGCATTCAAACCAGCAACAAATGATAACATATATATTTGGAGAAAAAGGGGGAAGTCGAATTGGATGTAATGATCATTATTATTTCACTAGGATTACTTATGTTTCTAGCATATCGAGGATTTTCTGTTATACTTTTTGCACCATTGAGCGCTTTGTTTGCTGTATTTTTAACGGTTCCTGGACATGTTTTACCTTTCTTGTCTAATATATTCATGGTTAAGTTG
>NZ_JBHVQU010000244.1:0-5072 GCF_042886655.1 Peribacillus sp. NPDC058002
TTCTTCTTCATATTCTTTGTGTGTTATGCCATTTTTCAACATGTCAACACTTGCTTTAATCTTCATTTTTATATGAAAACGAACTTTTCCGTTTTTTTCTACGATAGGTGTTATCTTAGCCTTCTTTTCGAACACAATAATTGATGTTTCCCTTTCCGTTCCAGAGAAAAGGGTAACGTTATCACGAACAAAATGTTTGTTCACTAATCTTGCACCATTCATCACCTTTTTAGGCAGAATGGCCATTATTTTATTTTCTGAAATAACAGCGATGTTATCCATTAATAAAGCCTTCTTTTTTTCTTTCTGCCCGGTCCATTGCTCCGTAATCTTTAGTTGGGGAATTGAAACGTAATAAGCAGGTTCGTCCAGCTCAATGAGAATCTCTCTTAAATTTATCGGTGGGATAAAAGAGCTTTGATTATAGTTCCCCTTTGGATCGCTTAATTTTGAAAAAGCCAAGGAAATGTTTTCGATAGGGGAAATAAGCATGGCATCTTTAACCGCACCCTTAGTCATAAAAAAGTAAATTCGGTAGCGTGTTTCGCGATAACGGTCCAATAAATCAAGCGTATATTTGAAGTTTCCAGTTTTAATGGCTTCTTCCGATAAAATAACAAAAGAAAGATGTCCCCAATAAATACGCCGATCTGACGTATGATATAAATTAAACAAGGCTTCATCGAGAGTATCTCCAGTAGCACTTCCGACATCTGCAGCGTTTAGGGTACTGGGATCTCCACCTGATTCGGATTTTGCCAGCCCTTGCAGATTAATGATTTGAAGGTGAGCGACGACCTTTCCGTCTTTATAATCGATCCCCAATCCATTTGCATAAACAAGTCGTTCAGGTTCATTTGAATCCCAGCAACCAGAGAGAAAGGAAACACTTAATAGTATTAGAATGAATCTGTACCTCATTTTTTTCCATCATCGCCTTTCCTCGTGGGGTCTTTAGAAGAAAAGATAGAAGGGCGTTTTTTATTCAAAGCGGAAGGAACCCTAAAAAGTGTTTTTGCAATATTGGACCAACTTAAGTTAGCAGTTACTTCCATATAGGGAACACCTAATATTCGTATATTACTCACATACGCACAGAGAAATAGCGCTAAAAGGATGAATGAGAAAAGACCTAAAAGAGAGGCGGAAATAATAGCAACCAGCCTAATTAAGCTAATGACCCCAATGATCGATTGATTGACGAGTGTAAAAGTAGCTACAGCTGAGCCTGCAATCACAACAAGCATGGCAGGACTTGTTAAACCGGAACGGATCGCAGCATCCCCAATAATTAAAGCGCCCAATACACTTAATGTTGGACCAATCGATGTAGGTAATCGCATCCCGGCTTCTTTGAATATTTCAAAGACGATGACCATCGTAATTGCTTCAAGTGAGGTGGGAAGTGGCAGACCCCTTCTTGATTCCACTACTGTGGCCAGTAATATCAGCGGGAGCTGGTCTTGATGAAAGGTGGTTAAAGCGACCCAAAAACCTGGTAATAGAGCAGCAATAAAAATGCCGAATAATCGAAGCACCCTTTCAAATGAAGCGTAAATGGACGTGTATTCATTATCTTCGGATGTTTTTAAGACAATGAAGAGGTTAATGGGTGTAATCATTGTGTAGGCAACACCATCAATTAAAATTAAAACCCTTCCTTTTAACAGGCATTGTACGGCAAAATCCGGTTTTCCCGAATAGTCATGCCTTGGAAAAAGTATCGCAGGTTGCTCTTCAATCAATCCCATAAATTGATTGCCTCCATATATCCCATCCACATCAATTGCTTCAATTTTCCGAGATATTTCTTGAACCATATCAGGATTAGATATGTCCTCCATATATAAAACAGCGACTTTAGCCAAAGTTCTCCTGCCCACCTCGAAGTATTTAACGCTTAAAGAATTTGTACGCATTCTCTTCCTGATTAAAGCCACATTGATGGACAAATCTTCAATAAAATTATCTCTCGGTCCTTTTATCGTTACTTCTGACGTTGTTTCCTCTGGATTACGTTGAGGGCGATTTGCTATGTTTACAGATAACAAAAAACCGAATTCTTCTATGTAAAGTAACAATCTTCCGGAGTAGATATCTGCGAACAAATTCTCCTTTGTATTCACTTCAGTAAGTTGTGGAAGATAAAGTGAAGCTTTTATTTCGTTAATTGTTATTTTCCCTCTTGGATATTTTTCGAAAAATAATGTTAGCCTTTCAAATACGAGATTATTTAATAATTCAGTATCGACAAGTCCTTCACATCCAATTACTGTAATTTTTATCGGTGATTCATCACGATATACACTGGTTTGAAAAAAAACATCTCCTGAGTTTTGAAAAATTTCTTTTAAATCGGATTCATTGTTTATCATGAGTTTATCCGGTTTTTCCAGTTTCCTATTCGGACTGGATGCTTGTCGGTTCTTTTTTTTGAACATCGGATATGGACCCCCTTTTTCTTCGATTACTAAACAAAACAAATAAACTTAAAAGGATGGAAACGGCTAAAAAGAAAAATAAGGTAATCGGCAAAACAAATGTTTTTATAAAGGAATATAGAACAACATCGCTGAAGCTAAATGAAGTAGAAATGATAAGGAAAATAGAATAGGTTAGGAGCAATATGATTTTGTTTCGCTTCTTTTTAAATGATAGTACTTCGAGTGATAAAAATAGGAAAAAGGAAACACGAATAAAGGCTCCTGTTAACCATTGATAAATCGACAAGAAATCAAGATGCTCAATGAATCTCCCTAATGTGACTAATCCCCACTGCTCAAAGGCAGGAAACTTTTGCCTTGCGGCTTCGACTGGGCCGAATTCTACAATGGAGCCAATAAGCGGCCCAAGAATAAGCCATGTAAGGATGATAGAATTTATAGCAAAAACCTTGAATTTTAGTTTTCCATGGACTTTTTGCTGCATTAAAAGTATGACAATCAATTCGATAAGGCCAGACAAGGGATAAATAATACCTGCAAAGACAGGGGACCATCCATTTTCAAGGATGGGTTTCAAAAGTGAATAATCTTTAAATTGTATGTTCGTGATTGCAACAAAAAAGCCAAACACAAGGACGGCCATCAATACAAATGTATTTGTAATAGCGATCGTTTGTATGTTTGTTGAGGCAAGGAAAAAGCATAAACCAGTAAATAAGATGATTTCATATATCGAAGGAGTTATGGGCAAATAGGAAATATTTGTCCATACAACCATCTCTTTTAATGAAACCGCAGCCAAAAAAGCGAAAAAGAGACTCATGGTAAAGGATAAAATCCTGCCTGTTACCTTCCCAATATTTTTTTCCACCCAGACAAATATATTTGTCTGGCCTGTGGCTTTATGGATATAGAATAAGAGAAAACACCAAATCAAAATCAGGCCAAGAGCAAGTAGAACAGAAATCCACGCATCCCTTTTGGCCGCCTGTAACAAATGAGGAAGGATCGTTACATGATTTTTCAAGCCGACAGCCGTCATCATGATTAAAGATAGTTGTACAGTTGAAATCTTTCCACTTTTTTTCATCTTCATATACTCCTTTAATAACTCGATAGCTTTAGTTTTCTCCATTAATCCCCAACATATCCAAGATAAGTTGATGTCCTTTTTTTAGGGAGCGGCACATCTTCAGCATAAAGGAGGGCGAATCTCATATAAATGATACATAGAGGATATTCATTATTTGCGAGAATCGGCAAAAACCTGCTTTCAACCCTATTCGTGAAAAAGAAGGAGGGGAATCATGGACGTGAAGAAAGTTGGTATGCCTAGTGCCTTTGGAAAACAAACCATACACAATCCGCTGAAGAGAAATATTGATTTGACTGAAAAAAATATCAGCACTTCATATACTGCAGAGGAATTGGTGGAGCTGTTGTCCCGGCTTCCAGCCTTTGCACCTAAACCTGTTTGTAAGTTCATCATCAATGACCGTACACTGTTTGGGAAATTGGAACAAAAAAATGAGTCCAGTTTGTTCATAAGGCATAAATTCGGGAAAAAAGTTGTCCAATACCATATGGAGCAGCTGCAGTCTGTGGATATCCTGAAATATTAAGGAGGGTTTTCATGTCAGAGAAAAATGGCGATAAGGAATCCAAACCACTTTTATATGTCGATCAAGCAAAAATATCAGATCAGCGTGGGAATATGCAAAGTGATTTTCGAACGAAAAAAGCTACACCTCAAGACAGCGTTGAGCCTGAACCCGAACTACAGGAAACCGAGCAAAATGAAGAAAAAATCGAAAAAGTCAAACGGGAATTCGGTGTTTATGATGCCATGATGGAAATTGAAAAAGAGATTACGGGATTAAGAAAAATCACCGAACAATATGCACCTGAGCAAACTCCGGTTGAACAAATGGAACATCCTGAACAAATAGAACCAGAAAACGAAAAACCAGTTAAGAGAAAAAGGAAAAAGGTGGAGAAGAAAGAATCTTCCCGCGACATCATTTCCCGCCTATCCAATCATCAAGGTTTTCCAAAGCCATTATGTGAGGCTATTGTAAACGGAAAAACGATTCAGTTTCATGTGTTGGGAATGAAGGGGGAATCAGTGAAGATTAAAAGAGGGAAGCATATTCGTTTCGTGGACCTGCCGGATATCATCGATGCCAAAATAATTGAAGTACCTAAGTGAAGGAGCAATATTAAATGTTTCCCCCACAAAATGAATTTACCTTATTTATAATATTAGGATTGGCTTCCTTCAGGCTGACACGTTTGATTGTTTTCGATAAAATCATGGAGCCGCTGCGCCGCCCCTTTTTTAAAGAGATTGAGGAAAAAAATGAAGAAGGGGATGTGGAAATATTTTTAATGCCCAAGGAGAAGGGCCTGCTTGGCTGGATTGGACAATTGCTAAGCTGTTTTTGGTGCGTGGGTGTCTGGGTTAGCCTTTTTCTGGTTTTCCTTTATATCCAACATTGGTTTATTGGCGACGTATTGACATTTATCCTTGCCGTAGCAGCAGTAGGCGCAATCATTGAGGTTATAATCAGCAAATTTATGGACATTTGATTGGAAACAACTTGTCTCTTCGTTCATATAGTATGGTAT
>NZ_JBHVQU010000245.1:0-5072 GCF_042886655.1 Peribacillus sp. NPDC058002
GGCCATATAGGAGACCATGAATTTATCATTCCTTCATTTAAGACTTGATTTTTCAGGATATGTTAAATCTCATTTTAATGTGCAATAACCCAATGGGTTATTTGCTTATGGAGCTAATAAGGAGTGTGATTGCCCCGGCCATCGAATGAATGAGGTGCAGTGATTTCCTGTAACGAATAGGCCCAAAACAGATGGTTATGAGATGAATGATTTTTTTATATATTTTAAAACCGAAACTACTAATCTGATTATTGGATATAATCAAACTTTTAATAAGCAGAATTTTCCCATTGCATGACTTTAAATTACAGTGATATAATGTTCTTTATGATTTTAAAGTTTAACATAGGAAGTGGCTAAATTGTCGAACAATTCAAAAGAAAGTAAATTCGTCCCGTACGTCTCTGCATCTAAATCTCTACCGGAATTAACTGCAACTGCAATTATTCTAGGGATTATTCTTGCAATCGTATTCGGGGCGGCAAATGCATACTTAGGCCTACTTATTGGTTTAACTGTCTCTGCTTCAATACCCGCAGCGGTAATTTCAATGGCTATCTTAAGAGGGGTTTTTCGCAGGGATTCAATATTAGAAAACAATATTGTGCAAACGATGACCACGGCAGGTGAGGCAATTGGTGCCGGTGCTGTATTTACCATACCAGCATTATTCATGTGGGACATGGATGTGAGTCAAGCATTCATCATTTTCGTTGTATTAACTGGGGGATTTTTAGGGGTCTTCATGATGGTTCCCCTTCGCCAGCTTTTGATTGTAAGGGAACATGAAACATTACCATATCCTGAAGGTACGGCATGTGCCGAGGTCCTGAAGTCAGGAGAAAAGGGTGGTACAAGCGCGAAACTAATCGGAGCCGGTTTGGTTATCGGCGGTGTCGTTAAAGGGCTTGGTGATGGGTTTAAGCTCTTCAAGACAGAGGTTGAAACAGGAATCACGAATTTTAAAAATGCAGTGGTTGGTCTTGATGCCTTTCCTTCCCTTTTGGGTGTAGGTTATATTATTGGACCGCGTGTTGCAGGACAAATGCTAGGTGGGGGTTTATTAGCCTGGGTCGTTCTAATACCAGCCATCAGTTTTTTTGGCGGAAGCAATGGAACAGCCATTTTCCCTTCTGATGTACCGATCGGTGAATTGGATGCATGGGGAATTTGGGATAATTATATACGTTATATTGGTGCTGGTGCCGTTGCAACTGGCGGATTGATCACATTGATCAAAACTTTACCAATACTTTTCAGTTCAGTTTTTGATACTATTAAAGGCGTAAAAGCCAATAAAGGACAACTAAAATCAGGTTCGATCCGTACAGAACAAGATATGCCTGCTAAATACGTTTGGTTGGGAACGATCATCGTCATTTTAATCATTGCTTTCACACCTATAACAGATGTAGGGGTCATCGGTGCGATTGCAATTGCGATTTTTGGATTTTTATTCGTGACAGTGGCATCAAGGGTTGTTGGAATCGTCGGAAGTTCTTCTTCCCCAGTTTCTGGAATGACAATAGCTACACTATTGATTGTGGCCATTGTCTATAAAGCTACTGGTTTTACTGGTACAACTGGAATGGTAGCCGCATTGACCGTGGCTGCAATCATTTGTACAGCACTTGCGGTATCAGGTGATGTTTCACAAGATCTAAAAACAGGATATATCGTCGGCGGAACACCATGGAAACAACAAGTTGCCATGATGATCGGTGTTGTTGCGTCCGCTTCAGTCATTGGTTTTATCCTTGTTCTGATGGATAATGCATATACGATGGGGTCTGCAGAACTACCTGCACCTAAAGCGGCATTAATGAAAATCCTTGCTGAAGGTGTTCTAGGAGGGGATTTGCCTTGGACCCTTATCTTTATCGGTGCTGCTATTTCCATCACATTAGAGTTTTTCGGTCTGAATTCACTTGTTGTTGCAGTCGGCATTTACTTACCGGTTCATACTAGTGTCCCAATCATGATCGGTGGATTTATTCGATTCTTCGTTGAGTTCTTCTCGAAAACAAAAGAAGCGCTTAAAGCTCGGGTTGATAGAGGTGTATTATTTGCCTCTGGTTTAATAGCAGGTGAATCATTGATTGGTGTTCTTATTGCCATATTGATCGCAGCAGGTGTCCAAGTCCCGGCTGCGGCTAAATTAGCCAGCAATTTGCTGCCATTCCTACTATTCCTTGCTCTAGCTGGATTGCTTTGGTTCGTATCCAGCAAAGGGAAAAAAGAAGATGCTTCGTAAACGCCAATCAAAAAAGAGGAACCTGTTAACTATGGTTCCCCTTTTGGAAAGTCGCGTCACTATGGTACATGAATCTTCGGAAGCAACTTTTTTGGTGATTCAAAGGACAAATTTTGTGGAACGAATTACAATTCGTTTCTTTAAACAACCATCAGTCCGTAAAATCAAGCTTGATAAGTTTGGGGCATATGCCATTAAACAGATGCAGTTCCAAAGGAATGTAAATCAGATTTCTGAAGCGATGAGTGAACATTTTGGTGAGGAAGCAGAACCAGCTTTACCGCGGTTGATGAAGTTTCTGGAGATTCTTGAGGTTCATGATTGGATCATATGGGATGATGAAGAAGAAAAATGAAAGAAAGCTGAAGCTCTTTTTGATGCTTCAGCTTTTTTCTGTTTTCCCTTTGGTAAACAAAATTTTCTTTAGGTTTATGAACTTCTAATAATCTCCCTTCAACGAATTGGAATATAGGTATAATTATTTGTAATGACTTTATAGATATTGTATTCTTGTACTGGTAGTCATGAGTAATAAAGCAGTGATATTCAATTTTGAAGAGCAGGTGGTTATTTATTATGGGAAGAGTACAAGGTAAAGTAGCATTAGTGACAGGTGGAGCTTCGGGTATAGGGTTATCCATATCCACTCTGATGGCTAAAGAAGGCGCAAAAGTCGTGATTGCTGATTTTAACGAAGCAGGAGCAAAAGAAGCGGCCGAAAACATAAAAAAACAAGGTGGGGAAGCGGCTGGAGTATTCTTGGATGCTGGACAAGCAGATTCTATCCAGGCAGCAGTCGACTTTACAATTGAACAATATGGTACGGTTACGGTGCTTGTTAATAACGTGGGTTTAACTAACCTCCATAAAGATCTGGATGTCGTGAATTTAGATTTGGAAGAATGGGATCGACTTATGGATGTGAATTTAAAAAGTGTCCTATTGGGAAGCAGGTTTGCAATTCCTCACATGATTAAAGCAGGAGGGGGATCGATAATCAATACTGCCTCCATGGCTGGGTTTACAGGTGACTCCGTACGATCTGCATATGGTGCGTCCAAAGCGGGGGTAGTGAATTTGACCCGTTATATCGCTGCACAGTATGGTAAAGATCATATTCGTTGTAATGGAGTGGCACCAGGCCTTATTTTAACTCCTGCAGCGAAAAATAATATGCCTCAGGCCGTACTCGATATTTTTGCCAAATTTAATGCATTGCCATATCATGGTGAAGCGGAAGATATCGGTTATACCGTTCTATTCCTTGCATCAGACGAGTCCAAATTCATTACAGGTCAGACGATCCAAGTGGAAGGCGGTCATTATATAGCCAACCCAAGCATCTCTGATTTTAATGATTATGTAACTAAAGCAAAATCCAATTAATTGTCTGGACATTCTTATATCAAAACCTTACCCTGGATAAGATCAACCTTATCCGGGGTTTTTAATTAGGGAGCCCTATATTTTAAAAAACATGAAGCAGGTGCAAATAATAATGAAAGAAACGAATTATGATGAAATGCTGAACATCAGGACGGAAGGTGTACAAAAAAAATTCAATGATTCTTTGCATTATCACCGCTATGAACCTACTCCATACAGTGCATTAGAACATTTATTCAAAAAATATGCACTGAAAGGAAATGATCGCATTGTGGATTTTGGATGCGGTAAAGGACGCTTGAATTTTTTTATCCATCACTTATATCAATCATCTGTGGTTGGCGTGGAGATGAATGAAAGTTTCTATAAAGAAGCGATTGAGAATCTGAATGGGTATTTGGAGAAAAGGAAAAAAAACAATGCCAATATAGAATTCCACTGTTGTTTGGCAGAAGAGTATGGTATTGATACGAAAGACAACCGTTTTTATTTCTTTAATCCGTTCTCGGTACAGATTTTCATGAAAATCATCAATAACATTTTGCTTTCCTTTGAGAAAGAGCCGCGCCAAATCGAACTTATATTATTTTATCCTTCACAGGATTATATTTTTTTCCTTGAAAATCAAACCGCCTTCAGGCTGAAAAACGAAGTGATGTTACCTGGCTTGACTGAATCTAATCCTTTTGAGAAATTCGTCATATACGAATTATTGAATTGAATGGATTATGGTGATAATCAAGTAATTATTAAAAGTATCGCAGATATATTTCAAAAATCGGAGATATAACTCCGAAAATCGCAGATAAAATGCCGAAACCGGAGATATAATCCAATTCTTCAGGACTTATTATATAACTTATATTTTCTATAATTTAGAGCGGCTGCTGTTTCCTGGGCAACGTTTATTTCACTATATCCATCTCTTTCGAGCCCAACAGAAAAAGTTTTGATTCTTTTGCAATGGAGCAGCTAAATGATGAATCAATCCCGCCTGATAGAAAAGATCCAACCGGAACTTCACTTCTCATATGGACGTTTACGGAATCCATCAGAGTTTCTTGTAAGGATGCCTTAATTAATTAGGCATCCGTCATTTTTTATATAATTACAATCAATAGTTTCGCTCGATGACAAAGTGTGCACGATCGCCTCTAAAGAGAGTTTTAGAGAATTCAATGACCGATCCGTCATTCTCATATGTGTAAGTTTCTAAGGAAAAACAAGGTGAACCGTTCGGAACCTCCAATTTGTCAGAAATGGAATCGTCGGCAAGTGAAAACTCCAAGTGTTCGACTGTTTTTTTTACTTTTAAATTGAATTGTGTCTCAAGTACTTTAAAGAGTGATTTTTCGCAGGCTTCGATATTAAGCCCGGGTGTTTTATACCAAGGGAGAAAGGCAATTTCATATTGAAGGGGGATGTCGTTTAC
>NZ_JBHVQU010000246.1:0-5037 GCF_042886655.1 Peribacillus sp. NPDC058002
TGATAAATATTAAAAGGAAACGCTTTTATACAAGTGTTTCCTTTTTTGTTAATTGTATTTTATATGGAGAGTTAATCTTGATTTCAAATTAAAGATATTGTACTTCTTTACCAAAAAATTATTCAAAAACCAAGATGGAGAATAATCAACATAATGAAAATATATATATTTAAGACCAAGCCAGTGATTTTCAATGTCACTGACTTTTTTTTTACGTGGTAAAATTTGTTGAATATAGGAAACCTACACAAACTAAAGAGTATAATTTTTTGGTCACTAATGCGGTCACTAAAAGGTAATAAACCCTCTATTATCAGTATCTTTTTACACTTTCGAGCGGTCACAATATTGGTCACTAATTAGCAAATTACCTCTTACTCCCCAACATTTTTCTTATTAATCCGCTCCACAATCTCCATCAAATCATCCGGCCTATGAAATTCAATCGGCGAAACGCCTTTATCGAACTCTATTGTATTCGATTCAATCATCAATACATACTTCCCGTTAATCTTGCCTAAATGGATGCTTTCGCCGAAATCGGCCAGCAGTCCTTTGATGGATGTACTGCCAAGCTTCATTCGCAGTTCGGCTTCAGGTGTATGCTCGACAATCTGAGCTGTGGCTTCGACGACCTGATGGGTTTCAAGACGTTCCTGAATTTCACGCTTTTCACTCGTTTCCCAGATTTCCAGGTCCTGTTCGAATTTCTGCAGTTCGTCACTGTTTTCTTCGAATTGGGCGGATACATGTTCGTGGACCATGTGGATGACCTGGTTTTTCATGATTTCCGGCATCGATTCACCATATTCGACGAATTTCAAGAAGTCCTCGAAGTAGCGGGCATGTGAGGCCTGGTGGATTTTCAGTTCGCCTTCTTCGACCATTCCTTCTTCGGGCATGTAGGGGTATTGAATGGATTTCATATTTTTAGTGGTGATTGCCATTTCAACGTGCCTAATCAAGGTCCGTTCATCCGAAATGGAAGCAACTTTAGGCTCGAAATCACATTTTAATAAGAATACGAATGGTTCATCAAGATATTTCGATAATTTAGCCGAAGCAATTATGAAGACACCGCCACGGACGGCACTTGTATCAATATAAGACCGCGTGAATTGTTCATTTTCCTCTTGGAATTCCTCTTTCGTTTTGGCATTGCGAACACATTTAAATACATTGTAATTAGGGTTGGAATCAAGTGAATGCCCTTCTTCGACAATAAAAGAACCGATTTTCGTCGGTATTTGTTCAGTTTTAGGATGACGGTCCACTTTTCGCTTGGAAATCTTCATCAATTCCCCATCCAAAAAATCCTTTAGAGGACTTTCCTCGTATTCTTGGGTATCAAGTGTTTGGAAATGTTTAAAACGCTTATCAGCCTGATCGCCTTTTCCTTCAACTTGGATTAGATAAAAAGATAGATAGGTAATTGTAAAATCCATGAATGTCACCTTCTTCAATTAGTAAGCATAATTCCCATACTTTTTTTAAGACTTAATAAGTATAGTGATGTACTTTGATTACGTCAAACGATTGGTGAACGAATGGTCAGAATAATATTGATGAATTATTTCATAATCTTCTCTGAGACACTCCCTGGAGTGTTTTTTTGTTTGGACATAAATAGTTCATAAGTCTTGTGTGAATGAGGAAAATTTATCAAAGTGAATTAAGATTAACAGACTTTATGTCGAAATAGTATATATGGGTAGAAAAAATTGGAGGGTAATTCAATCATGAAAAGTATATGGAGAAGTAGACAAAAGATAGATTCAATAGACTATATGCAATATAAAGAACAAGTCGGTATCAATATCAGCGAATATCCGAGTGTATTGAATCAAGTGGACATGATTCATTTGACGATCGGGGATTTGTGCATAATTCGTTCTTTACAGGAAAAAGTGAAAGAACACTTGACCCAAATTGTAGGGAATTTTTATAAAAATCTAGAAAATGAACCCTCTTTAATGAAAATCATTTCGGACAATAGTTCTGTTGAGAGATTGAAAAAAACACTGCATCGCCATATGTTCGAAATGTTTAGCGGTACTATTGATGATGCGTATGTTAAACAGCGTTATATTATCGCACAAGTACATGTGCAAATTGGACTGCAGCCAAAATGGTATATGAGTGCATTTCAGGATTTATTGCAATCATTAATCATTCATGTGATTTCCGATATAAATAATATTGAGCAATATCAAGAAAACATTCTGGCTGTCACTAAAATTTTTAATTTAGAGCAGCAAATAGTTTTAGAGGCATATGAACTTGAAAATGAGAAGATTCGCCAAAAAAACTTAGCAGAAAAAGAAACGATTAAACTACAGGTCAATCATAATGCAGAGGAATTGGCAGCAATCAGCCAAGAGACTAGTTCAGCCACTCAATTAATGGCAAATAAGGTAGGCGAAATTCATGATTTCACTCAAAAAGGGTCAGAGATTGCCATACATGCAGAGGGAAAATCAAATGAGGGAGTCGAACTGTTACAAGGATTAGAGGGAAGATTGGTAAAAACGCAAGAGCAAATGACGATCATCTCCAAAGATATGGAACAGTTATCCAATACGTCAAAGGAAATTGAACGAATTGTCACGATCATCACTTCAATTGCGGAGCAAACGAATTTGTTGGCGTTGAACGCAGCGATTGAAGCGGCAAGAGCCGGTGAAAACGGGAAAGGATTTGCGGTTGTGGCTGGTGAGGTTAGGAAGCTTTCAGAAAATACCAAGGAATCAGTTTCGGAAGTAGTGAAACTGGTTAATGGAATTGCTCATTTTACCGATGTCATGAACACGTCAATTTCCATGGTTAGCGGTGAAATTACTAAAGGCACGAAACAAGGAAAAGAGACTGGCATATTTTTTACTGAAATAGCACACTCCATGCTTTCTGTTAAAGAGCAGAATATTAAGATCACAAAGGAAATGACAGAGCTGAATGGTATATTCGATGATATTAATGTCACATATTAAATGACAGAGCTTATTTTTATATTCGTTGATATTAATGAAGCGTTCAATCAGGTGGCCGTTTCCTCGGATCAATTGACTCAATTAACGATGAACTTGTAATGGAGTGTAACGATTTTGTTGGATGGAACACCTTGTCGGGGTCATTCATATTTTAATAAACAACTCGATAGAATATTTATAAAAAATCCCTAAAGCGGTTTTTAGAATAGGAACAATCATGAAGGAAATAAAACAATTCCAAGATGCCGGTAACAGGCTGCTCAATAAATCACTTGATATAAAATAAGTTTAATGTTATATTAATAAAGCGATGAGCTAATTTGTGTAAGTCGTAGAACATGCTTTTAGCTAAACGTCGGGATGTGGCCTGACGGTTCTGCGCCACAAACGCATCAAAGACGCCTGCTGCGTGCAGGCGTCTTTTTCATTTGATCGATTCTTTTTTTGCAGCTTGTACATCTTCCTTGAATTCCTCTTGTATTTCTTCTGTTATTCCTTTGGTTGCATCCTTAAACTCCCTTAGTGAGGTACCCACTGCCCGACCAATTTGAGGCAGCTTGTTTGGTCCAAAAACAATTAAAGCTAAAAGAAGGATTAAAATCAAACCGGGAAAACCAATGTTTGAAAGCATAACTAGTCACTCCAATCAAGTTTGTTAGTTAATATTATAGACTCCTTCCATGTATTTGCAAATATTATTTAGGATATACTATAAAGTTCAGCATCCGATGATCTTCGCAAGACAAACACTTTCAATTCCGTCCTTATTTTATCTTGCACATTCTATCTGAAAATATTAATTACCCAAGGATGCTATTCCTTAAAAAGATATCAATGAAAGTCGGGGACAGTTTGAGAAATTAGAGTGCAGCCATTAATTTTGCCGTTTGGGCATGACTAATTTGGCTCCGCCTGCTTAATGTGTAACAAGAAATTTTTTTGTTGTCTTGGAATAATTAAACTTGCAAGATTGAAGATATTTCGGTATTATAACTATACAAGCTGCGTTGTTCGTAATGATAATTAAGTTTTAACCTTTAAGCTGTAATAGGGAGTTTTATATCGAGACAGGAATGTTATGCCTCGTCACTGACTTGGACAACAGGATTGTTTCTGCAAACACCCACTTTGAGGAGTGGTGGTTTAAAACTTTCTTACTTGAATACGGCAATTGCGGCTTACTACCTTTATAATTAGAAACCAGTTCCGATAAGGGACTGGTTTTTTGTTGTTTTTACTTATTTTCGGAACTTTGTATAAAACGATAGCATCAGAAAACATTTTAAGATATTTATGAAAAATATATGAAAATTTTTATTGAAATATCAGATAATTAGCATTTATAATAATAAATAGATAACTCAGTTCACTATTTGTATAAAGTGATGGTGAGTCGATATTTTTTTAAAGGGTTACGTAAGCGCTATCATTTGGATGGAAGTACTGGAGTCACATGGAGAGGAGAAAATTTTATGGCTAAAATTAATACGACCGAGGTAATTAGCAACAGTAAGTTCAATCGCTTTCATTTTGGATTGCTGGCATGGTGTTTTATCATTATCCTTTTTGATGGCTATGACCTCGTCGTTTAAGGTACGGTTGTCCCGGTATTGACGGTGGAGTGGAACCTTACTTCCGTGGAAGCGGGGGCAATGGGGAGCTATGGACTATTTGGAATGATGTTCGGGGCCATTTTCTTTGGTACATTAGCAGATCGGATTGGCAGAAAAAATGTAATCGCTATTTCACTGATTTTATTTAGTTTATTTACACTATTATGTGGATTTGCGAACACGCCTACCATGTTTTCGACTTTCCGATTTTTAGCCGGATTAGGGCTAGGGGGAATCATGCCGAACGTCATTGCCTTATTGACGGATTATGCACCGAAAACGATGCGGAGTATGGTCGTTTCAATCGTTTTGTGCGGTTACTCATTCGGGGGAATGCTTGCCCCCATACTAGGTATCTTGCTTAAGCCATCACAAGGCTGGGAAACAAAATAATTGTTTTAAGGAATAACAATGTTATTTTTAACCAAAATGATTAA
>NZ_JBHVQU010000247.1:0-5036 GCF_042886655.1 Peribacillus sp. NPDC058002
GGTGGTAACTGGCGAAGATCCCGTCACGATGCGATTCTTTTTTTGCCCAAAATGCCCAGGCATTTGACGCCCGCCCGAATTTGGATCTTCTGCTTTTGCAAAACTGGATAACATTAAATCCCTTGCGGTCATCCCAAACGCAAGAACCACACCGAGATCCCGGTAATAAGGAAGGACATAATCCTTTTCACGGTTCAATGCAAATGCAGCTCCCACTTGAGCTGCTTCCTGCCCTTGACAAGAAACGACAAAAGGAATTTTTCCAGATCTGTTCAACAGCCACATCCTTTCATCTATACGTCTTGCCAATAACATTATCCTATACATCTCAAGCACCTGCTCATCACTTAGACCTGCCCGTAGATGACGGTTTTCAACCATATGTCATCATCCCTCCTAAAAATCAAAACATTTTTCTGTTAATACAAACTTAAATCCGGTTATTTATCTAAGGGAGAAAAATCTCGTTTATGTATGCATGCTTGCCATATAATACCCTCAAATGCGTTATCATCTAGTATTATTACCTGGTACTAACTCAATGCAATATTATCCTACCACTTTTTATCTCAAATTTCCAACTAATTTCACTCTGTTAAAAGGACATTTCGATGTCTACTGAATCAAGTACATGAATAAACGAGTGTTTTCACGCGAAAACACTGATAATCGGCATGACCACTCAGATTTTTACTGGGGTTTAATGTACGACCAAAGTCTAGGTAAACACTGAAATCATTTGATCGTTTTTTTTTGTTGACTATGCGGAAGAATAGCTGTAAATTAAAATGATTCATAAAATTAAATGTTCAAAATGGAACAGTTCATAACAGAAAGAATGGTGATGTTGAGTGGAGAATGAAAAACAAATGCGTTCCGTACAACTATTGCGTTCATTTTGGAACGTGCAGAAAAATATTATGCGGTTCGTTCAAAAGACAGCCGCAGAAAATGGATTAACAGTTCCTCAATATTCCATTTTGATGACCATTACCCTTTACAAAGAAACCACTCAAAAAAATGTCGGGGAGAAAACATTTCTTCCAAAAAGCACCCTTAGCCAAGCGGTCGATGGTCTCGTTCGGTCAGGCATGCTCCATCGTGAGCATGTGGAGGGCAACCGGCGTGAGATTCAGTTGTCAATCACCGATCAGGGGAAAAATTTATTAAAAACGATTCATTTTCACGAAGGAAGCATTCACCAAGTCTTTCAAACGGCCATTGAAATGCTTTCCGAAGAACAGTTTGAAGAGCTGCTAGAAACGAATCTTCAAATTTCAAACTTTTTAGAAGCACAAGCTACCGAACAGGGAGAGTGTTCAAAATGATGAAAATACTGAAACATTTATCCGTTTATAAGTGGATTATTTCAGCAGTTATCGGTCTGGTTTTTATTCAATCCATGTCGGACCTTTTTTTGCCTACACTAATGGCTGATATTATTGACAAAGGCGTCGTCCGAGGAGACACTCCCTACATTTGGAAAATCGGTGGTTTGATGCTGTTGGTTTCCGCACTTGGCGCTTGTGCATCCATAATCGCAAGTTACTATTCGTCCAAAGCGGCAATGGGAATGGGACGCGATCTCCGCCTGAGAGTCTTTGATCATGTTGAAAAATTTTCGTTACAAGAATTTGATGAAGTCGGTACGGCGTCATTGATCACACGGACGACCAATGATATAACGCAAGTCCAGCAAGTGGTTATCATGATGCTTCGTATGGTTATCAGTGCACCTATCATGTTAATCGGCGGAGTGATCATGGCTGTATCCATGGATGCAAAATTATCGCTTGTCATTGTTGTCATAATGCCTTTATTGATTGGCTCGATTTTGCTTATTCTATATAAAGGTGTACCGCTCTTTCAAACAGTGCAAAAACGATTAGACCGGTTGAACCTTGTATTACGAGAAAATTTAACTGGCATTCGCGTCATTCGAGCCTTCAATCGTGAAACACAAGAGAAAGAACGTCTAAAGAAAGCGAATAAAGAATTGACGGATGTCTCGATCAAAGTCAATAAAATCATGGCCTTCATGATGCCTGTAATGATGCTTGTAATGAACTTGACGGTTGTTGGCATCATTTGGTTTGGTGGAGTTCGTATTGATAACGGCGGTATGCAGATCGGGGACTTAATGGCATTTATCCAATATGTTATGCAAATCATGTTCGCTCTCGTTATGGCATCCATGATGTTCGTTATGATTCCACGAGCGGCCGTATCGGCAACAAGGATAAACGAAGTCCTTGACATGAAACCTTCATTCCTGGATGAGGGGACAGAAAAGGCAGATCGTGAACACGGTACAATTGAATTTGATCATGTGACGTTCAGTTACCCAGGAGCAGAAGAACCTGCATTATCGGATATTAGTTTTTCTGCAAGTCCTGGTGAAATCACCGCAATAATCGGCGGAACAGGCTCAGGGAAAACAACGCTCGTCAATTTGATCCCTCGCTTCTATGATATTTCAAGTGGAACGATTCGCGTCAATGGTGTTGATATTCGTCAGTCATCACAAGAAGAAGTTCGTTCAAAAATTGGCTTTGTACCACAAAAGGCCGTCCTCTTTACAGGTACGATTGCTGAAAACATTCGCTTTGGAAAACAAACAGCCACACAAGATGAAGTTGAGCATGCTGCTCGGATCGCGCAAGCGGAAGATTTTATCAGCAACCTGAAAGACGGCTATCAGGCAGAAATCGAACAAGGCGGTTCAAACCTATCAGGCGGGCAAAAACAGCGGCTTTCGATTGCGCGGGCACTCATTCGGAAACCCGATATTTATATATTCGATGATAGTTTTTCTGCACTTGACTTCAAGACGGATGCCAACCTTCGCGCAGCCTTGAAAGAAGAAACGAAAAATTCGACAGTACTACTCGTTGCCCAGCGTGTCAGTACGGTGGTTGACGCTGATCGAATCATTGTGTTAGACGAAGGACACATTGTAGGTATGGGAACACACCAAGAGTTGCTAAGTACAAACGACATATACCGTGAAATCGCCTTATCACAGCTCACGGAGGAGGAAATTGCATGAGTAATCAAAAAAAACCTCAAAGCGGCGGTCATGCTGGGCATGGTCCTGGTGGCGGTAACATGATGATGATGGGTCAAAAAGCAAAAGATTTTAAAGGAACACTTAGACGTCTTTTGACCTATTTAAAACCTCGGCGCAACAAATTGATTGCCGTGTTCTTTGCTGCAATCATGAGTACGATTTTTATGATTGTCGGACCAAAAATCATGGGAACGGCAATTACGGAATTATTCGAAGGAGCATACGGGAAATTCCAAGGAGTACCAGGAGCAGCCATTAACTTTGATAAGATTGGCCATATCCTTCTACTCCTTGCTGGACTGTATGTCTTAAGCAGCCTTTTCAACTATGTACAACAATACATTATGTCAAGTGTTGCACAAGATACGGTATATGATCTTCGAGAAGATGTTAACGAAAAACTCGAGAAACTTCCACTCAAATATTTTGAAGGACGTCCAAACGGAGAAACACTTAGCCGAATGACAAATGATATTGATACAATCGGGAGCACCCTTCAGCAAAGCTTAACGCAGTTCATCACATCAATCGTAACGATTTTGGGGATTATCATCATGATGCTTTCAATTAGCCCGTTATTGACATTAATCTCGATAGTCAGCTTACCTTTATCAATATTTGCAATCCGGCCTATTTTGAAAAAATCCCAAAAGCACTTTGCCGATCAACAACGTAAACTCGGACAATTAAATGGGCACATTGAAGAGATGTATACCGGCCATCAAGTCGTTAAAGCCTTCGGACATGAAAAACAGGCGAATGCCCAATTTACTGCGGTTAATGAAGAATTGTATAAAGCGGCAAGCAGAGCACAGTTTATATCAGGTATCATCATGCCCCTGATGTTCTTTATCGGAAATTTGAGCTATGTCCTCATCAGTGTTGTCGGAGGAATATTGGTAACGCAACGTTCGATTTCAATTGGTGATATTCAAGCATTCATCACTTATTCAAAGCAGTTCACCCAGCCAATCACACAAACGGCTAACATCGCAAACATTATTCAGTCAACGGTTGCAGCAGCTGAGCGTGTTTTTGAACTACTTGATGAAGAAGAGGAAATGAAAGAACAAACCACAGCTCACATAAAAAGGGCAAACGGTGCTGTCTCTTTCGAACATGTGGACTTTGGGTATGGGGAAGAAATGTTAATTGAAGATATGAACATCGATGTCTTGTCTGGACAGACGGTCGCAATTGTTGGACCGACTGGTGCTGGAAAAACGACCATGATAAATCTCTTGATGAGATTTTACGAACTCAATGGCGGAAAGATTACTATCGATGGTCTTGATACACGGAGTATGTCCCGTAGTGATCTTCGAAAGAGCTTTGGTATGGTTCTTCAAGATACTTGGCTCTTTAATGGCACGATTAAAGAAAATATCGCTTATGGCAAAAATGGAGCAACTGATGAAGAAATTTTCGCAGCTGCTCGTACTGCACATGCAAACCATTTCATTCGGACACTGCCAGATGGTTATGAGACAGTCTTAAACGAAGAAGCTTCGAACATCTCACAAGGCCAAAAGCAGCTTTTGACAATCGCCCGAGCTGTTCTAGCAGATCCACCAATCATGATATTGGATGAAGCGACGTCTAGTGTGGACACGCGGACCGAAGTCTTTATCCAAAAAGCGATGAACCGACTGATGGAAGGAAGAACGAGCTTTGTCATTGCCCATCGTCTCTCAACGATTAAGGATGCAGATTTGATTCTTGTTATGGATCAAGGAAAAGTGATAGAGAAGGGAACGCATTCTGACCTTTTAAGGGTGAATGGTTTCTACGCAGATCTTTACAATAGTCAGTTTACTGAAAATGCAGCTGGATAATAAGAAAGAGGCTCAATTACCAATCGGAATTGAGCCTCTCTCTTTATAAATCTATCAACAACCGTTCCGTTGATGCTAACCAATTAGACATCCATGAGTCAGGGATAACTTATAAGCTGCATCAATATCCC
>NZ_JBHVQU010000248.1:0-5005 GCF_042886655.1 Peribacillus sp. NPDC058002
GTCCATACGATTGCAGAAACGGAGAATAAATGGTTTGTTGTTGTGGGTGCTGATAAGAAACAGGTGTTTCAACCTTTGAATGACCTATTAACACGGTACCTGACAATCTACAGCATCGTTTTAGTTTCTATCATTCTGGCTGTCTATTTACTAACAAAGACCATCGTACGGCCAGTTCAAGAACTTGTAGAAGCGACAGAGGATTTCATTGGAGGAAAGGAATTCATCATTTCCGACAAAAGAAGCTTCGAGGAAATGGAAAAATTGAACCTTGCCTTTCTAAGAATGATGGAAACGATAGAAGATCGTGGGAAGGAAATCGTCCGAACGGAAAAATTGAAATATGTTGGCCAGCTTGCTGCCGGTGTCGCCCATGAAATCAGGAACCCGTTGACGACAATAAAGGGCTTTTTCCAATTATTGAAGAGCCAGGATCATGATACAACATTAATAGAAAAATATAGTGATGTCATGCTTCATGAAGTGGATCGGGTCAATGTATTCGTGACACAACTTCTTGATTTGGCAAAACCGCATCAACTGGAATGGGAGAAATTCGATTTAAAGGATTTCCTTGAAGAAATTTTAGATACATATACTCCCTCAAATCCGAGTTATCATGTAAGAATAATTAATGAAGTGGCACAATCCATCTTTGTTTATTCGGACAGAAACCGGTTAAGGCAGGTTCTCTTGAATGTCTTGAATAATTCTTGTGAAGCCATCGAAGCAAGGGGGCAGATTGAACTGCAACAGACTTCCGTGTCCCAATATGTGAAATTAGTGATCAGCGATGATGGAAAAGGCATCAGTCCCGAGGATTTAAAAAATATCGGTATGCCCTTTTACACCACCAAACCGGATGGGAATGGATTAGGTGTGGCGACGTGTATTCAGATAATGGAGGAATTAAAAGGTAAACTCCAAATGGAGAGCGTCCGCGACGAAGGAACGAAAGTGACCCTCATCATCCCCACTACGAACCGTCTCATTAAATGAGGCGGTTTTTGGTTGGTTGCAGTGCCCTTGAAGCTAATTGAGCAAAATGCCCTCCCATTTCCATTAACCTCCATGTTTGTTTGTGCATATAATTTACTAATCAAACGATAAGGACCATATTGGGGGATGTCTCTTATGGGCAAAAAAAAACAGCCGAAATTCAAATTAGGCGATACAGTCGTAATAACAATGTATGGGACAGTCGGGAATATAACCGATGTGAAATTTCTCGATGGTGCTTATGTGTATGAAGTGAACTATAGTGAAGGCCTATATATCGAAAAAACATTGCAATCGATAGATGAATATGAAGGAGAAATCCTTTATCCAAAAGAACAGATCGATATTGAATATAAATTTTTATTAGGTGACTTGGTCCAAGTGGATGGATATGAACAGGATTATTTCAAGATTATCGGCTATCGAACGGAAATTTGGCGCTATAAGGAAAATGCCTGGGAGGATGTAATCTATGAGTTATCAAGAATCTCAGATGGTGAATGGCTTGAAGCGCATGAAGAAGAACTGACTTTGATAGCCGATGCTAAACGTGCAGATGGAATTATAAAAAAGTTGGGTCTGCTACTTCCTAAAAAGAAAAATGAGCTTGCTATCATTGCTAAACAAAACAACCCTGGTAAAGGTGAGCGAGATATGACAATGACAAAAAATGAAAAAAAGGAAATGATTGATGGACTGTTGGATTTATATAATGATTATTGTAAGCTCTACGAACATTTTGGCGATGATGAATACCGCCATATTATGAAGATTGCCCTTGCGAAAATTGAAAAAGCGGCAGAGGAAATTTATCCAGATCATAAAAAGAAGCAAACGAAGTGAAAGGTATCCCCAACTTTTAATGGGCAATTTCCAAATTCCCTATAGAAGCTTCCATTCAAATTGAACAGAAATGGACGATATTTTTAGGCACTTCATATGATTTTCCATTATGGGTTGCCTTATTGGTATATTTGTCTCTACACATTCATAGACCTTTAAATAAGGGGGCGATGATTTGCGAGAAATTGAGGTTTTTATTGATACAGAAGAGATAGCGGAATTCTTTTTTCAAGAATTGATAAGACGGGGCTATCTTCCATCAGAAGCTGAAGTTGAAGATCTTGCTGACATCACATTCGAATATCTTCTAGAAAAATGCATAATTGATGAAGAAGTCGATGAGTAACCGGTCATAAGACGGTTAGCAGCTTCCTTTCCCTTAATTTTATTAACGATTAAAAAAAGACGGCGGACCTCCGCCGTTTTGTTTGCGGTTTAGAGTAAGGGTGCCATAAGTCATTTCGTGATTTCCAGTTTTTCAAGTTCTAGGATAAGGTTCAATTTTCCTAACTTGTGGTTGATATGGTATAGTAGTTTTTGAATATCATTTCAACCACAAGTTAAGGAGGACATAGTCGTATGAGCGTACATATTGGTGCAAAAGAAAATGAAATTGCGGAAACGGTCTTACTGCCAGGGGACCCATTGCGTGCAAAATATATTGCTGAAACATTTTTAGAGGATGCTAAACTTTATAATGAAGTTCGAAACATGTTTGGATATACAGGGACATATAAAGGGAAACGAATTTCAGTACAAGGTACTGGCATGGGTGTTCCATCCATTTCCATTTACGTGAATGAATTGATGAATAGCTATAATGTCCAGAAGCTGATTCGTGTGGGAACTGCAGGAGCGATTCAAAAAGATGTAAAAGTCAGGGATGTGATCCTTGCCATGAGTGCTTCGACTGATTCCCAAATGAACCGCATGACTTTCGGCGGGGTGGACTTTGCCCCAACCGCAGATTTCGAATTATTAAGAAAAGCTTATGACGCCGGCACGGCTAAGGGCTTGCAATTGAAGGTCGGTAATGTATTTACGGCCGATCAGTTTTATAACGATAATAGTGAATTGGAAAAATGGGCAAAATACCAAATACTTGCAATAGAAATGGAATCAGCTGCCCTATACACGCTTGCCGCTAAATTTGGCCGCCAAGCTTTATCTGTATTAACCATTTCCGATCACATTTTAACCGGTGAGGAAACGACGTCGGATGAGCGCCAGTCAACTTTTAACGAAATGGTTGAGGTGGCATTGGAAGCAGCTATCAAGGATTGATAAGTCAGGCGGGTTACCAGGAATAAGTGATGCCGTAAAATGACGGTTGGGATACAGGCTCAATTATTCCTTGGTATCCGTATTTTTATTATGTCGGGAGCTGGCTGTTGCCCTTGGAGCTTTCAGTATATTAACGTTTGCGAAGCGGTGAAAAAATACATATGGTCATAAATTGTTATTTTTGATAACTATTATTTTTCGATTGGCATGAAAGCTGATAAAATAGGAATGAAATCGTTATATCGTCATGAAGAATGAAAGTGGTGAGGCTTCAGTGGAAGAAGAAAATCAAAAACAGCCAAAAGAGGCAGGGAAATTCATTAAAATAAAGAAGTTTACATTCATAATGGGAATTTTCTTAGTCATATTTCTAACTGCAGGGATTACTACAATAGCCTTGACCTTTGGAGATGAAAAAGTAGAGTCATTAGCACCGGATAAACATTCGGAATTTGAAAAGCTGTATTCTACATACGATACGATAAAAGACAACTATTATGAAGAGATTGATCAAGATAAGCTGGTTGACGGGGCAATAAATGGAATGATCAAATCATTGGATGATCCCTATTCTGCTTATATGGATAAAAAGGAAGCATCGAGTTTCCATGAGAGCATCTCTTCATCTTTTGAAGGAATCGGTGCCGAGATTCAGGAGCAGGATGGACAAATCATGGTCGTCTCACCGATAAAAGGGTCCCCAGCAGAAAAAGCAGGGGTAAAACCGAATGATATCATTTTAAGTGTGAACGGTAAAAGCGTTGAAGGACTAAGCTCTTCTGAAGCTGTCTTGAAAATCAGGGGCAAAAAGGGAACGAAAGTGAATTTATCAATCTCAAGAGCTGGTGAGCCGGAACCGATGGAGCTCACCATTAAACGGGATACAATTCCGATTGAAACGGTATATGCGGAAATGCTTGATGATGGAGTTGCAAAAATTCAAGTGACCAGTTTTTCCGAACATACAGTCCAAGAGCTGAAAACGGCGCTTGAAGAAATGTCGAAGAAGGATATGAAGGGTCTCGTATTGGATTTGCGCGGAAACCCTGGGGGACTTCTTGACCAAGCAATAGAAATGGCGAGCCTGTTCATACCTAATGGGAAAGTGGTCCTTCAAGTTGAGGAGCGTAGCGGGAAAAAAGATGTCTATAAATCGAAGAATGATGGAGAACTGAAAATCCCGGTAGTCGTGTTGATTGATGACGGAAGTGCCAGTGCTTCTGAAATCGTTGCAGCGGCAGTCAGTGAGTCTGCGGACATTCCATTGATCGGTGTCAAGTCATTTGGGAAAGGGACAGTTCAGACTGCCCAAGACTTTGAGGATGGATCTAACTTTAAATATACGGCAGCTAAATGGTTGACTCCTGAAGGCAATTGGATTCATAAAAAAGGGATCAAGCCGGATATTAATGTAAAGCTTCCTGATTATGCCAGCCTTCCGTACATTTCACCTGATAAGGAATTGAAAGCATCCGATTCTTCGAGTGAAGTGAAAGCTGCTGAAGAGATGCTGAAGGTAGCAGGCCATGATCCAGGAAAAATAGATGGATTTTTTGATGAAGCAACCACGAATGCGGTCATAGCGTTCCAGAAGGAACAAAAAATTAAAGAAACTGGGACAATTAAAGATGATACTACCGTGAAATTAATGCAGGTCATCCGCGAGAAGATCCTTAAAAACGACACACAAGTGAAAAAGGCAGTAGAAGTATTAAAGAAAGAAATTAAATAAATGATTATGCCCGAAAAGCCTGTCAGCGATTATCGTTGGCAGGCTTTTTTGTCGTTAAATGCATAAAATTCCAGTATTAGACAGATGATAGGGGTAATTTTCCGATGAGGTGAGGCAATGAAAGAAAAGGTATTCTTCATATACCTA
>NZ_JBHVQU010000249.1:0-4992 GCF_042886655.1 Peribacillus sp. NPDC058002
AATTGATGAAAATTCCATGTGCTTTCCGTTAACTAAAAAAAGGGTTGGAACATACCCTTCTGCATTACTCGAATGGCAAATAAATATGAAAGCTCGTCCCTTTTCCCACTTCGCTTTCCACTTCTATATAGCCATTGTGCTCTTCAATGATTTTATAGCTGACCATGAGCCCGAGCCCGGTTCCCCTATCTTTCGTCGTATAAAAAGGTTCACCCAATTTTTTTAGCATTTCCGTTGAAATCCCCATTCCTTTGTCGGTAATCGAAATGCAAACGTATTTCTCTGAAAATCGGCTTGTTTTAATGGAAACAGATCCCCCATCCGGCATGACTTCCAATGCATTTTTGATGATGTTAATGAACACTTGCTTTAACTGGTTCGCTTCACATAAAACGTTAAATTCATCTTCTTCAAAGTCTGTCTCGAATTGAATATTTTCCAATAGTGCCTGAGCGGCCAGTAATTCCAGTGTCTCCCTCAATATGGTATGAACATCCTGTTTGAAAATTTTTAGCGCCTGAGGTTTTGCCAGTACCAAGAATTCCGTGATAATGGTTTCAATTCGCTTAATTTCGGAAGTAATCACGTGAAAATATGTGGAAAACTCCCCTTTAACACCATCCTCAAGCAACTGGATAAAACCTTTTAAGGCTGTCATTGGATTCCTGATTTCGTGAGCAATTCCGGCCGCCAATTCACCAACGACATTCAAAGTATCCGATTTTCGGATTTGTTCCTGCATTTCGAGATTTTTACTCACATCACGGAAAATGCTTAAATTCAGGTTCGAATATAAATTTTTCCTCGTCAAAAATTCAATATGCTTAACCCTTCCATCTTCGAATGTTATCGGAATGATGGAAGAGTAGACCTCATGCTTATAAACATTTTCAATGTGAGCATTCAAGACAGGAGCATTTTCAGGAATTTTTTCGATGAATCCCTGTACAGATAAAGATAGCAGTTTGCGCTTTGAAATCTCCAATATTTTCTGACCAGCTTCATTAATATCGGTGAACCCTTCATGATTCCATAATATCAAGCCGTCTAATGTTCCCTCAAAAATCTTCCTGAACTTCTTTTCACTATCCCTTAATTCCTTCTCAATCAGCCAACGCTCACTGACATTTCGAAAGATCGTTACGTTATATCCGTCACCTTCATGTTTTTTGGCAGTCAATTCAAGCAATTTAATTTGGTTATTAGGCATTTTATAAATCAGCTCACCCCGCACCTGGGTGTCTCTTTCAAACGTCTCCATCATCTGGTTAAAATGATTACTATTGCTATACACGTATTTCCAGATATGGCTGCCTATCAAATCCTCTCTGCTGGATTCGAATATTTTACATGCTGAATGATTGACCCGAAAAATGATCCCGTCATCATTCCAGAATATGATTGCGTCCATGGACTGGTCGAATAATTCGGCAAAAATCCGTTCGCTCGTCTCTAACTTTTTTTCTATTATATTTGATTCTGTAATTTTTCGAAGCACCGACATATATAATTCATTTCCTACCGTTGAACTTATCGAGAAAGTGAAATGATGCAGTTCATCCCCAACCTTTATCTCTACCTCTCCTTTGAAGTTCGACTCATCAAAGGCCCTTTGTATGCTCCCATCCCAATATTCCCTATAATCCGGGGATATAAGGCCCCTCATATTCTTACCGACAATCTCTTTTTTCGGGATGCCCAAGACATGGATAAAGGCATGGTTCACTTCCATTATTATTCCTGAACTGTCGAATAGAACGATGCTTTCTATGGCTGTATCGAAAATGTCCAAAAACATCTGCCTTGACATCCTTGTTTCCCTTGATGAAGAAACATCCAATGTCACATCCCCCAAACGGTAGAGCTGCTGTCCTTCGAAAAGTGAGCCTATACGCATAAACTCTATTTGCTTAAGGGCTCCGGTATGTAGTTGGATAATTTGCCTTTCACTTTCATTCGAGGTTTTTAGGGAACTTGACACTACCTGGTTATTTAAAGGGATGACATCAAGAAAATCAGTTATCTTCATGGACTCCAACTGCTCTTTCGCGGTATCCAGCAGAGCGCAGGCGGCATCATTGGCATAAGTGAGACGCAGTTCCTCATCAACCCTAATATAAGGCTCTGACATCGAATTGAAAATGTTCAAAAACCCTTCGACCTGTTTATTCAATTTTAAAATTTCCTGTTTATATTCCGATTCATTCTCATAACCGACTTTCATATTAACCCCCCTCAACAAAACCGATACTTACCAACTTTATTCGACATCCATCTTGATTTTCCTCGGTATTTTTCGAAAATCGCCGCAATCACAACATTCCAAAATTATCCTTTATATCAAATCATAGTATATTGAACACTGTAAAACTTAGCGTTAAGCTTAATTTAAGGTTTTTATAATAAGTTTAATAAATATTGATTTAGTACAAGGTATTTAGGGTATAAGAAATAACAACGCTTTCTAGCTACCTTAAAAATTTATTAAATGGAGGCAACGATGAAACAACGTGATTTTTTCTTCGATAACGCCAAGTTCATTCTCATGGCTTTTGTCGTCTTTGGACATTTGC
This sequence comes from Peribacillus sp. NPDC058002, assembly GCF_042886655.1. Classification (NCBI taxonomy): domain Bacteria; kingdom Bacillati; phylum Bacillota; class Bacilli; order Caryophanales; family Bacillaceae; genus Peribacillus; species Peribacillus sp. NPDC058002. The sequence goes on from NZ_JBHVQU010000249.1 coordinate 2,574, forward strand.
TGAATACGTATATACATGACAGTGAAACGATATATGCTTTATATAAAACCATTTATTCCTTTCACATGCCTGCCTTTATCCTTGTTTCAGGGTTCTTTGCGAAAGGTTTTTATCAAAAAGGGTATTTAGGTAAAATTACTAAAAAACTGATATTGCCCTATATCATTTTCCAATTGATCTATACCGTTTACTACTATTTCTTATATGAACGTTCTGCCATCACTGTAGACCTGCTTGACCCCCAATGGTCGCTATGGTTCCTGATCAGTTTATTCTGTTGGAACATCATGCTCCTTGGTTTCTCAAAGCTAAAGCCATCAGTAGGCATAGGTTTATCTTTTTTAATCGCATTATTGATTGGATATATTGACAATATCTCCAATTACCTTAGTCTCTCCAGGACATTCGTTTTTTTCCCGATGTTTTTGATCGGGTACCATTTAAGCAAGGAACATTTAAAAAAACTATTCACACCCAAAGTTCGTTTGGCTTCACTTAGTGTCATGTTAGTGATTTTTATCGGTTTTTATTTAAATAGCGATATCAATTATAAATGGCTGCTCGGTTCGAAACCATATGCCGAACTTGAAGATGCGACAATCGTGTCCATGTTTAAACGCCTAGGATTTTATGGATTGAGCATAATTTCAGTGTTCAGCTTCCTTTCGTTCATTCCACGCGGACAATATTTCTTTACGAACTGGGGTAAACAAACCCTTTATGTCTATCTGCTGCATGGTTTCTTCATTCGGTTTTTCCGCGAAAGCACCATCCAGGAATACTTCAGCAATACAGAGAGCTTTATCCTGCTCGCCGGCCTCTCTTTCTTGATTACCGTGTTATTATCTAGTGAAATGATCGCTACCATGGCGCAGCCGATCATCGAATTGAAAGCAACCAAAACAAAACGTTTCATGACTAAAACGAAAGAGTATATTAAACAAGCTTTTTAAATAAAACGGATGAAGCATCTTCTGCTTCATCCGTTTTTTCAAATTCCATTTCATTTCGCTTTCAAGCTGAAAAGATTCCCCTTCAATACCATAACCCATTTTTCAAATGGAGCACGCTATGGTAAAATTACTCGTTAGTGCTTGTTGGCTTAAAAAGACATGTACACGAAAGGAGCCAGGCGTTTCTTTTACGCCCTTTAACATGAATATAATAATCAGTACTCTTAACGCAAAATATATCCATACATCGCTATCCATCCGATATTTAAAAGCTTATGCCCAGCCCGATTACGATGTACAGCTGGCAGAATATACGATAAAAGATCCAATTATGAACATAGTTGGTGATCTTCATTCCAAAAAACCCGATGTCATAGGGTTCAGCTGCTATATTTGGAACATCGAAGAAACAATGAAAGTCGTAGCCATGCTGAAGAAGATCAATCCAGAATTGGTTATCATTCTCGGCGGACCTGAAGTCACCTATGATGTCGGGGAATGGCTTGATCAGATTCCCGGGGCTGATTTCATCGTAATTGGCGAAGGTGAAGTCACTTTCAAGGCTCTTTTATCTGAAATTGAAGGTTCGAATGACTATAAGAAGGTTGGCGGCATTGCGTATCGACAGGATGGAAAAAAAATCATCCAGCCTCAGAACGGCAAGGTTGATTTGAAATCCCTCCCTTCTCCATATCGTTTGGAGGAAGACCGCGGAGACCTATCTAAACGGGTCACCTATATCGAAACTAGCCGAGGGTGCCCGTTCAGCTGCCAATTTTGCCTTTCATCGATTGAAGTGGGTGTCAGGTATTTTGATCGTGAGAAGATTAAAGAAGATATCAGATATCTTATGGCTAATGGTGCCAAGACCATTAAGTTCGTTGACCGAACCTTCAATATTAGCCGAAGCTATGCCATGGAGATGTTTCAATTCTTAATCGATGAACATCTTCCCGGTGTAGTTTTCCAGTTCGAGATCACGGCGGATATCATGCGTCCGGAAGTTATCCAGTTCTTGAACGATAATGCCCCTGCAGGACTGTTCCGCTTTGAAATAGGGGTACAATCGACGAATGATCATACGAATGATTTAGTAATGAGAAGGCAGAACTTCGAAAAACTGACAAGGACCGTAACCATGGTTAAAGAAGGGCAAAAAATTGATCAACATTTAGACCTTATTGCCGGTTTACCAGAAGAAGATTATCACTCTTTCAGAAAGACTTTCAATGATGTTTTCGAGCTCAGACCCGAAGAGATGCAGCTTGGTTTCTTAAAGATGCTTCGTGGAACTGGCTTACGGATACGCGCCGCTGAACACCAATATATATACAGCGAACATGCTCCCTATGAAATTCTAGGAAATAATGTCTTATCCTTTGATGACATTGTCCGAATAAAACAGGTTGAAGATGTCCTTGAAAAATACTGGAACGACCATAGAATGGATCATACCACAGAATATC
>NZ_JBHVQU010000250.1:0-4990 GCF_042886655.1 Peribacillus sp. NPDC058002
GATATAAAGGCAAGTGATGACATTCCTAAAGGGCATAAAATGTTAGTGAAACCTGTAAAACGAGGGGAGGACGTAATCAAATTCGGTTACTCGATCGGAAAAGCAAAAGAAGATATTTCCATCGGCGATTGGGTTCACACCCATAATCTAGCATCCGGTTTGCAGGGTATATTGGATTATTCCTATCAACCTAGCAGTCAAAATACAAAAGAGCCTAGTCAAAATCATACCTTCCAAGGATATATCCGTGAAAATGGGGAAGTGGGTATCCGGAATGAAATCTGGATCATCAACACGGTTGGTTGCATCAATAAAACATGTGAAGTTCTCGCTAAAATGGGAAATGAGCAGTTTAAAGATCGGCAAATCGATGGGATTCATCACTTTTCCCACCCATACGGCTGTTCTCAATTGGGAGATGATTTGACCCATACACAGAAACTTTTGGCTGCCTTGGCTCAACATCCAAATGCAGCAGGAGTTTTAGTTGTAGGGTTAGGATGTGAGAACAATCAAATCGAAGCATTTAAAGATGTCATTGGTGAATTTCCTCCCGATCGCATTAAATTTTTAAAAGCCCAGGAGGTTCAAGATGAATTGGAGAGCGGCTTGCGTTTAATGGGAGAATTAGTGGAATATGCCGAAGGGTTCGTACGCAAGCCAGTACCGGTTTCAAAGTTGAAAATAGGCTTGAAATGCGGGGGTTCCGACGGTTTTTCAGGCATTACCGCTAATCCATTGGTTGGTGCTGTTTCCGACCTTATTGTAGCAAATGGAGGGACCACGATATTGACAGAGGTTCCTGAGATGTTTGGAGCGGAAACGATATTGATGAACAGGGCAAGAGATGAAGAAACCTTTAATAAAATCGTTGGCCTTATTAATGATTTTAAACAGTATTTCATTCGCCATGATCAGGAAATTTATGAAAACCCTTCACCCGGAAACAAGGAAGGCGGCATAAGTACGCTGGAGGAAAAATCACTTGGGTGCACGCAAAAAGGCGGCCATGCCACTGTAGTGGATGTTAGTCCATATGGTGAACGGGTAGTGAAGCATGGTTTGAATTTAATCAATTCTCCTGGAAATGACCTGATTTCGGTGACGGCTTTGGCAGCAGCGGGTGCACATATCGTTCTGTTCACTACGGGAAGGGGAACACCATTTGGCGGACCGGTGCCAACTGTGAAAATAGCAACGAATTCAGATTTAGCCAATCGTAAAAAACACTGGATTGATTATAATGCAGGGCAGTTGATTGAAGGTCGAAAGATCGAGGAATTAAAGGACGATTTATTCCAATACATTCTTGAACTTTCATCTGGTAAAAAGAAAACGAATAATGAAAAATTCGGTTTTAGAGAGATAAGCATTTTTAAAGAAGGCGTCATTCTCTAACAGGTGTACATATCTATTAAGTTATTAAAAAGGAGTGTTATTCAGTGAAAAGTATTGTTTGTGAACGACCTTTTGAATTTAAGATGATCGAGTCGGAAAAACCGGTTCCAAACTCAGGAGAAGCTTTGATTCGTGTGCGCCGCATAGGAATATGCGGTACGGATATTCATGCCTATGGGGGTAATCAACCCTTTTTTAGCTATCCTCGAATACTTGGACATGAATTATCCGGTTATATTGAATCCATACCGGAGAATGAATCCGGGCTGAATGTCGAGGATCAAGTATCGATCATCCCCTATATGGAATGTGGAAAATGCCTGGCTTGCAGGAGTGGAAAAACGAACTGCTGTACGGATATGAAAGTTTTGGGTGTACATGCTGAAGGCGGCATGAGTGAGTGGATGACGGTGCCTTATAATCATTTGGTGAGAACAGAAGGTCTTACACTTGACCAATCCGCAATGATAGAGCCTTTAAGTATAGGGGCTCACGCAGTTAGGCGCGCCGCTATTCATAAAGGGGAATTTGCACTGGTAATTGGTGCTGGTCCAATTGGCTTGGGAGTCATGGCATTCGCTAAAGAACAGGGTGCGAAGGTGATCGCAATGGATGTAAATGATGAACGCCTTGCGTTTGCTGGCAAATGGGCAAATGTCGATTATACTTTGAACGTTTTGGAAAATCCAATGGAGAAATTAGCCCAATTGACGAATGGAGATATGCCAAGCGTGGTATTTGATGCGACAGGTAATGCTAAGTCAATGATGGATTCATTTAAATATCCTGCTCACGGCGGAAGGTTGGTTTATGTTGGGTTAGTTAAAGCGGATATTTCCTTTAATGATCCTGAATTCCACAGTAAAGAGCTTACATTAATGGGAAGCCGCAATGCAACAAGGGATGACTTTGATTATGTCGTGAATACGCTGAAGAATGACAAGCTGGATATGGGCCAGTATATTACACACCGCACACATTTGGATGAAATGATCAATCAGTTTGAAGGGTGGTTAACTCCTGATGCAAAAGTAATAAAGGCTATTGTCGAAATATAAGCATTAGGTATGCTCCGTAACGGCGACCTCTTAAAACGCACTCTGAATTGGATATTTCAATGAGAAAAGGGGTTCTTTGATCATGAGTATAAATAAAAGTCAACTAAACAGTCTGAGTAAAGAGACAAAAGCTGTCCAATATTCACATATGATGGATTTTCCCATAAAAGTATTGCAGATTGGGGAGGGGAATTTTCTTCGAGGCTTCTTTGATTGGATGATTCATGAATGTAATAAACAAGGGCATTTTATGGGAAGTATTGCAGTTACTCAGCCTCGCCTCGCCGGAAAAAGGAAAATAGAGGAGGTGAAGCGGCAAGATGGACTGTATACATTAATGTTACGTGGTTTTCACCAAGGGGAGAAAGTGGAGCGAACAGAGATCATTTCCGTTTTTTCGAAGGTAATTGATCCATATGAAGAATGGGAGGATTTTTTAGCATTATCAGAAAATCCTGAATTGGAATTTGTAGTTTCCAACACGACTGAAGCAGGGCTCAAATACCAGCCGATTCCTTTGGAAGAAGGAAAGCCAATTGAATCTTTTCCAGGAAAACTGACTGCTTTTTTGCATCATCGTTATCTCCATTTCAAAGGAGATGCGAAAAAAGGACTGACCATGCTGCCATGTGAGCTTTTAGAGAGAAATGGTGATTCATTGAAGCAATGCGTTCTTAAGCATAGCAGGGATTGGGATTTACCAAAGTCATTCATGGAGTGGGTGGACCGGGACAACCTATTCCTAAACTCGCTTGTAGACCGTATCGTTACAGGGTTCCCAGCCAATGAGTCGGAAAAACTATTTACGGAATGGGGATATAAGGATACGCTGCTAAATACGGCAGAGCCATACCATTTATGGGTTATAGAAGGTGACCCTTGTATTGATCAACGTCTTCCTTTACAACAGGCAGGCTTAAATGTGCGTTGGGTAAAAGATTTAACACCTTATCAAAAGAGGAAGGTACGGATTCTTAATGGTTCTCATACCTTGATGGCTCCTTTAGGCATTTTATCTGGAATGGAAGAAGTAAAACAGGCAATCGATCATCCGGAATTCAACCAATTTCTGAGCAATGCCATCGAAAAGGAAATAATTCCTTCATTACCTTTTGATCAAAATGAGATGTTGTTATATGGGGAAAGTGTTCTGGAGCGATTTAAGAATCCTTTTGTACATCACCTCCTGGCCGATATTTCGCTGAATAGCATTTCGAAGTTCAAGGTCCGTCTCCTGCCTACCTTAGAGGAATATCATAAGAGGCAAGGCAGGCTGCCTCACTGTATCGTACGGGGTTTTTCAGGCATGATCCGATTTTACAAGGTTCACGAAGTGAAGGGGCGTTATATTGGTAAAAGCTTTGCGGGTAAAACCTATGTCGTTAAAGATGATATAAAGACCATTGAATTTTTCAAGGAACAATGGCTTCATTATGATAAGCAAGAAATCCCGCTTAGACAATTGATAGAGGCCACCTTAAGTAATCAATATCTATGGGGGAAGGATTTGAGCCATATCCCCAACCTAGGAAACGAAATATGCCAATATCTAGAAGGGATGATTGACTGAAATTATCCCTTGAAAGGATATGGGCAAGTTAAGTTCAGGAATCTTCTGCCTATCTCTATTTTTTTTCTTTATTTTATTTGTATTTTTGGTATACTGAATTAGTGATATTTTTTCTTGCTAGTTTCCTAATGGAAAGATAGTAAAAGAGTTACATATTCTTTATTCCCGTGAAGGGGAGTAGCGTCAGGGATAACCTGAAATAAAGTCGTCATTACGTGGGGAACCCACCGGCTTTATTGGCCTAATTCATTTAGTGCTTAGCGAGACCTTTGCCATTTATGGCAGAGGTCTCTTTATTTTTGTATAAAGGAGGAAATAGTGTTGGATTTTTTATCAGGTGAATTCATTTCAGGACTTTTAGCGATCATTATGATAGATTTGGTTCTAGCCGGTGATAATGCGATCCTTATTGGATTGGCTGCAAGAAAGCTTCCAAAAGATCAGCAAAAAAAGGTGATAATTTGGGGAGCGGTCGGGGCAATAGTGATAAGGATCATTGCAACGCTGCTGGTTGTCGTACTCTTAGAGGTGCCTGGTCTGCATTTAATAGGCGGATTACTTCTTGTATGGATTGCTTATAAACTTCTAATTGATGAAGAAGAACATGATTTGAAGCCTGCAGACTCGATGTGGGCTGCCATAAAAACGATCATTATTGCAGATGCTTTGATGGGATTGGATAATGTCCTGGCAGTTGCAGGTGCATCACATGGTAACTTCACTTTAGTGGTGATCGGTCTACTTGTTTCCATCCCAGTAGTGATGTATGGAAGCACTTTAATCCTGAAACTGATAGAACGTTTCCCATTCATCATTATAATTGGTGCGGGAATACTAGGCTGGACAGCTGCTAAAATGATTGTAGCTGAACCTTTCATGCTCGACTACTTTGCAAATCCCTTCATTAAATATGGATTTGAAGCGATAGTGGTGATTGGAATCCTGGTTGCCGGGACTTCAAGAC
>NZ_JBHVQU010000251.1:0-4871 GCF_042886655.1 Peribacillus sp. NPDC058002
CCAATCAACCTTAAATCGTTTCGTTTTAAAAACAACAATCTTTACGAAAAGAGCCTTTTGTATAAATTGAATGTTCCTGGTTTAACTTCCTAACAATAAACTTCACACCGTTTTACCCCCTCTCCTTTTTGGTATAATATGTAATGAACAACTTAAAATTTTTTATTTTGTAAACGAAGAAGTATAATGATGAAACCAAGGGGTGACATATGAGGGTCTTATTAGAATTGATACGTATCATACTAATATTCGGGATAGCCGGAACAATCATTTCGACCATTGTAAACGGCATATATACAAACATCGGAGTGAATCAGTATGGCTGGCAAGGCTCGATTGCCATTCTGCTTTTATTATTCGTCTGGTACAGAAATAAACTTCAGTTCAGTGGCTGGTATTCGGGAAAAGGGAAGGAAAAGCTCCCCAAAATTGCCTCACAAATCCTCATTCTGTGTTCAGTATTTTTGCTATGTACCCCGCCTGTTTTAAGTGTGCTGCAGATGATCTTTCATTAATCGGGATTCTATATCCTGGATAGAGCAGGAGTGAACGATTTGCGGAAATTGTTTAATATTGTGGTCCTCATACTCCTACTCTCTGGATTATGGTATGGATATGGTAAAGATATTCAGGAGTCTGGATTCAAAGCGGGGGCCAGTGCCTTTGCAACGGATGTCCGCTCCTTTATAACCGGGCCCGAGGTTACGACTGCCTTGGAAAAACTGAGTACTGGGGTCAGCAGTATCATCGGCTCGGTGACGGAAACATTGGATTCCGCTTCTGAAAAAGAATCGCAGGAAACAGAAAAAGTGAAAAAACCAGCACTGGAAGCACCTGCTGATGCTTCCTTCTCGGTCCATAATATTGAAATTGGCGACACGAAGGATGATGTAGAAAAATTGGCTGGTGAAGCTAAGCGGAATACGCGTAATGAATATGGCGTGGACTGGTTCGCCTATCACGAAAATTATCAAAATTTCTTCATGGTTGCCTACGATGACAACAATAAAGTTGTCGGTTTATATACGAATCAAGATTTGATTTCCTCGAAGGAAGGCATTAAACGCGGCACTCCCAAAGAAACCGTGACCGGGAAAATGGGGGAGCCTGTAACAAAACTGCTTAAAGGAAACGTCTATTACCAGATTCGAAGTGACAGCGGCGAATACGATATGTTTGAAATGGATAATAGCTATGTAACCATTTTTTATGACAAACATGAAAAAAATACAGTCACGGCAATCCAAATCATCGACGCAAAACTCGAAAAGCAAAAGAGCGGCTATTTTGCAGAAGCCGGCCCCGAATTAAAGAAGGGCTTTGAATATCAATTATTCGATTTGACCAATGCATCACGGGTCAATCATGATCTCTCAGTGCTTTCATGGGATAAACGAGTGAAGGTCACGGCACAGGATCATAGTAAAGATATGGCCGTTAATCAATACTTCAACCATACAAACCTTGAAGGAGAATCCCCGTTCGACCGGATGGAAGATGACAAAATCACTTTTCGAATGGCGGGGGAAAACCTGGCTGCCGGTCAGAATAGCAGTATTTTTGCCCATGAGGGCCTAATGAATTCCATTGGCCACAGGGAAAATAAATTGCAGAAGGATTTTAAATCGCTCGGTGTCGGAGTTGCCTTCGACGAGGAAAATAAACCATATTATACGGAAAACTATTTGACGAAATGAATAAAAAGCTGTGCATGGGAAAATCCAGCACAGCTTTTTCACACAAGAAAGGGCATCCATTAAAAAAAATGGATGCCCTTGTTTTAGATCACCAAACGAATAACCCAACGACCATGGCACTCAGCAAGGAAACAGCCATCCCGCTAACCAGCAATTTCCAAACATTCCTTCCGATGATGTTCGATTTCTCATCGTTGAGGATGGAATTGAACGTTCCATAAATCATGCCCACTGTACTGAAGTTGGCAAATGACGTCAGATAAGTGACAGCCACAGCAACTGTATGCGGAGGCAATGTACTGACTTTATCTTTTAAATCGAGCAAGGCAACGAACTCATTCGTGGCAAGCTTGATTCCCATCAATTGAGCGACGTACATGGCATCATGCCCAGATAGTCCAAGCAGGAATGCAAATGGACTAAAAATGACAGAGAAAATCTTTTGAATGGTCAAGCCATCCACAAAGAAACCGAAAATGCCGTTTACACTGGCCGTTAAGGCCACATAGCCGATAACCATTGCCATGATGACGAAGACCATTTTGGCCCCGACAAGCATACTGTTGGAAATGGTGGAAAAGAAATCTTTCCGTTCCTCTTTAGAAGGTACATAAACAACGTCTTCCTCTTTAGTGACGTCGACGGGATTCAGCATGTTTGCTATCAGCAAGGCATTTAAGCAGTTCAAAGGTATCGCTACAAAAACATAGGTTGCCGGTACCATGGAGAGGTAGGCGCCAATGATTGAACCACTGATGCTGCTCATGCTCATGATTCCAAATGTCAAAAGACGTTGATCCTTAATCGCACTGAGCTGCATGCGGAGAACGGCAAGTGCCTCGGTATTCCCTAGGAACATCATTTGGATCGAAAAGAAACTCTCAAGTTTTGGCAAACCGGATACTTTTGAGATGAGCCATCCCACTTTATCAATGATCCAGGTAAGTATACCGAAATACGATAAAACATCAAAAAACGTGATAATGAAGATAATTGGCATCAATGCGCTGAAAAAGAAATCCACATGTTCATTCGCCATAAGTGAAGGAAAGACAAAAGAAATTCCTTCATTCGCACATTCAATCAACCAGGTGAAGAATGAAGCGATCAGATTGATGACCCATGCCCCAATTTTAGTGGATAACATGAACCATGTGATAAGTAATTCGAGAACCAGCAAGGTAAGAATGGCTTTCCACTTAACGTTCCTTTTATTAGGTGAACAAAGGTAAACGATGCCCATTACAACCAAAACACCTAGTATATTCAATAAGAAATACATGATTTCATCCCCTTTGGATATATTATTTCCCATTCATTTTTTTATATAAAAAGCCCTCACCTTTTTACACTTTCAGCCGCAGGAAGAAAGTGTGAAAAAGTAAGAGCCTTCTTGAAATGTTTTGTGGATCAAGCCTGTTCAAGCCAACCAAAACCTGTTCATCTCTTCTATTTTCATACTTCCTTGTAGTCCGGCATTACGGCTGCCAGGTAGAAACTATCAGACCATCATCACTGATATTATACAAGGATATTTTTTTAATGAATTTCTCAGGAAAGATATCATTTTAAATCAGTTTATTTTTAATTACAATACGTTTCAAAGTTGTTATATTAATATAAATTTTTCGAAAACAGTCAAGGAAGTCTCCAAGTGGCCATGTTGGGTAATACTAATGAAGAAGCTGGCTTAAACCCTCCCAGTTGTTTCAATGCACCTTACTAACACAGGAAATAAGGACGTGAATTTTTGTGGATTTTTTTCATAGCCAGGAAACTCTTACTGCATTTGAGTGGACTTTAAGAGCCATCATATCCTTTTTCTTCCTAATTTTTTTGGTTAAATTGATGGGGCAACGGTCCATTTCCCAGTTAAGATTACTTGATTTCATAATGGCGTTAACTATTGGGAACATTCTTGCCCGCCCTTTGTCTGATGAACAGTCAGGCTTGAAGGGCTCAATGATCACGGCCTTTGCATTGGTCATCTTATATATAATCAGTTTGTTTATGAGCCTTAAGTGGGGGAAACTCCGTAGTTTTTTTGACTCCGCCCCTTTTCCGCTTATCGAAAATGGACAAATCATTTACAAAAGCCTATCAAGGGCCCGAATCTCCATCGATGATTTATTATCGGAGTTAAGAAAAGAAAAGGTCGAAGATATTCAAAAGGTATCCCTTGCACTATGGGAACCGGGCGGTACCATTTCATTGTTTTTATACCCTCAATATGAAGCGGTAACACCAGCAGATATGCACCTAGCAACAACTGACTTCAATTTTCCTAAAACGATTATTAAAGAAGGGACGATTGATTCTAAAGAATTAAATAGGGGCGGTAAAGACGAAGAATGGCTGAAAAAAGAAATCAAAACAACCTATAATGCCGACGTGAACGATATTTTATTGGCAACTCTTGATAATAACGATAACTTAAAGGTTTTTTTCTACAAAGAGCCAAAATAAAAACCCCTAAACATTGTGTAAAGCCTACGTATGCATGTAGGCTTATAACACGTCAACGTAAAGGGGATTTATTAACTCGCTTATTACTCCGACCAATTCAGTGTATTCAAGAACTTATAAACATCTTCATACACTTGATTACGTTCCTTACCCAATGTGATGATATGACCTGATTTTTCATACCATATCAAGTGTTTATGCTGCGTATCGACTTCATTGAAAATCGCTGTAGCACTCTCCGTATAGTCGGGATCATCCAAACGCCCTTGTAAAACAAGAGTTGGTGATGTGATCAAATCTAAATCTTCACCTGTCTCATTTATAATATTCAACACATCTTTTAGTTGAGGCATAGGCTCTTCTGCCAGCAGCTTCACTTCTGCAGCAATTTGGTCTGCATCTTTGCCCTCAAACTTCTTATAAGCCTGTGCATAATTGAGCAAGCGGTTCTTTTGTCGATCGATACTTTTTCCTTTCGTCGGAGCACACATTGAAACCACCCCTGTTACAGGCAATTCAATTCCCACTTTTAATGAGAAAACTCCTCCTAAAGAAATTCCCACAACAGCAATTTCCTCATAGCCTTCATCCTTAAGGAAATTATAACCATCAACTACATCTTTCCACCATTCCTTTGGACCTGTTTTAACAAGTTCCTCGGCTGATACTCCGTGCCCACTATAAAGAGGTCCGTGGCAAGTATAGTCG
>NZ_JBHVQU010000252.1:0-4862 GCF_042886655.1 Peribacillus sp. NPDC058002
GGTCTTGGTTCTAACATATAGGTGTGCTTAAATGAGAAAACTGTTATAATAAGGTTTCTCCGATTATGATTACGCCTTGAGTTAGTATGTTGCATGCAAACGTTGGAGGTGGTCCTTTTTTTGCATTTTTCATGGTATTCATAAACCGGTTTTAGAAAAAAAGAAGTAATGATTTCTCCCTTTCTAGCTTCTATTGAAGAAAAAATTTTCATAATAATAATATGAGAACCAGTTTTTTTTTGATATTATAATATAGATTCTTTTTAAGCGGCAGAAAGCTTGATATACATAGTGCACGACAACTTTGCCTTTGTAGAGAGATAAGTACAACCTGATGGGGGACTAACATATGTATTCACTTTGGAAGCGTTTCGTTAAAAAAGATGCTTCTTCCGATGTAACAAATAGGATTCAGCATATTAAACAGTTTGATGTTCCTCAGCATATAGCCATCATTATGGATGGAAACGGCCGTTGGGCCAAAAAGCGTGCATTGCCACGTGTGGCGGGTCATCATGAAGGAATGAAAACCGTTCGTAGGATTACGAAAGTTGCCAATAAATTAGGGGTCAAAACTTTGACAGTCTATGCGTTTTCAACTGAAAATTGGAAACGTCCGAAAAGTGAAGTAGACTTTTTGATGAAGCTTCCACAGGAATTTCTTGGGACATTTTTACCCGAGCTCATTTCCGAAAATGTAAGAGTAGAAATGATAGGGGACTTGTCTCTCATTCCGTCACATACTCAAAGTGCCGTTAAACGGGCAATGGAAGACACGAAAGGCAATGATGGGATGATTCTGAATTTTGCCCTGAATTATGGAAGCCGCGGGGAGATTGTATCTGCAGTGAATAGCATCTTGAATGATGCTAAGAATGGAATAATAAAGGAATCTGTAACTGAGGAAATGTTATCCAGTTATCTGATGACCAAACATTTGTCGGATCCTGATTTACTGATCCGTACAAGCGGTGAAATCCGTTTAAGCAATTTCATGCTTTGGCAGGCAGCTTATACTGAAATGTGGTTTACTGAAGTGCTATGGCCGGATTTTAGTGAAGAGCATTTATTGCAGGCAGTTGAGGAGTATCAAAAGCGTTCACGAAGATTCGGTGGCGTTTAATGTAGAAGGCGAGGAAAATGGAATAATGAAACAACGAATTATTACGGCGGTCGTAGTTGCCGCTATCTTCATTCCACTAGTCATTTTAGGGGGCATTCCCTTTTTACTGACGGTTTATCTGTTAGGGTCAATTGGTTTGTATGAACTGATGAAAATGAAAAAGTTACGTGTATTGTCTTTTGAATCATTTCTTGCACACATATTATTGTGGGTGCTTTTATTGCCTAATGAGCATACCGCTTTTTTAGCGGAAATAAATTACGATAAGGTTCAAGTCTTCTTAATCGGGGTTTTGCTGCTGTTACTTTATACAGTCGTTTCAAAAAACCGTTTCACTTTTGATGATGCAGGCTTTCTCGTGATTTCAATCCTATACTTGGGGATAGGTTTCTACTACCTATTTGAAACACGGGACTCTTTGGGGTTAGGGCTGATCTATATCCTGCTTACCCTATTTACGATCTGGGCAACCGATTCCGGAGCCTACTTCATTGGTAAATCACTTGGTAAAAGAAAGCTATGGCCAGAAATAAGTCCAAACAAGACGGTGGAGGGATTTATCGGCGGGTTATTTTCCGCTATGGTAGTGGGTGTTCTATTTTACGTCTTCTCCAACCTTGACTACACGTTATTACAATTATTATTGATTTCATTAATCATTGGGGTATTTGGGCAATTGGGTGATCTTGTCCAATCGGCGTATAAACGTCATTATGGCGTTAAAGATTCAGGGAAGCTTCTCCCGGGACATGGAGGAATTTTGGACAGGCTTGATAGCGTGATATTCATTTTACCGATTTTGCATTTATTGCACGTTTTATAATATATATATAGGCAAGCGTTATTGAATTAGGAGATGAACAATTTGAAAAATATCAGCCTTTTGGGCGCGACAGGATCGATTGGTCAACAAACAGCGGATGTAGTAAGGTCCCATCCAGATCAATTCAAGATTGTGGCGCTTTCTGCTGGAAAGAATATAGAATTGGTCAGGACTTATATAAAAGAGTTTGAACCGAAACTGGTTTCAGTCCAAACGGAAGAAAATTATCATGTTTTGAAAAGTGAATTCTCCAGCCGCAAAGATATCGAGTTCATGTATGGAGATGAGGGATTGGCTGCTGTTGCCGTTTATGGTCCAGCGACGATATTGGTCAATGCCGTCATCGGAAGCGTGGGTCTTTATCCGACACTTCAAGCAATAAAGGCTAAAAAAGATATAGCCATCGCCAACAAGGAGACTTTGGTGACTGCAGGTCATTTGGTCATAAGTGAAGCAAAAAAAGCGGGGGTCAGATTGCTGCCGGTTGACAGTGAGCATTCAGCTATTTTTCAGGCATTGCAAGGTGAAAAGGAAAAAAATATAGAACGTCTTGTCATTACTGCTTCAGGAGGCAGTTTCCGGGATCGGACCAGGGAAGAATTGAAGGGTGTAACGGTGGAAGAGGCACTGAACCATCCGAACTGGTCAATGGGAGCTAAAATCACCATAGATTCGGCATCAATGATGAATAAGGGATTGGAAGTAATTGAGGCCCACTGGCTATTCGATCTTCCCTACGATAAAATTGATGTATTGCTTCATAAGGAGAGCATCATCCATTCCATGGTTGAGTTTCATGACTCCAGCGTGATGGCACAACTGGGGACACCGGATATGAGGGTTCCGATACAATATGCACTTACTTATCCAGACCGTATTCCGCTAACAGGTCGCAAACGGCTTAATCTTGCTGAAGCAGGCAAACTGCATTTCAGCGATATGGATTTCACCAGATATCCTTGTTTGCAATTCGCATATAAAGCGGGTAAAATGGGCGGAACGATGACTACTGTGTTGAATGCCGCCAATGAAGCCGCAGTCTCTGCGTTCTTATCTGGAAAGGTAACCTTCCTTGATATAGAAACATTGATTGAAAAGGCGCTGAATCAGCATTCCGTCATAGCCCTTCCAGATTTAGAAACGATTCAGGAAGTCGATAATATGACAAGGCAGTATATAGAATCTTTAGTGAAAGATAGGTGACCGGAACATGCAGACTTTAGAAACGATTATAGCGTTCATCATCATTTTTGGAGCTCTAGTATTTTTCCATGAGCTTGGGCACTTAGTGTTTGCAAAGCGAGCAGGAATTTTATGCCGTGAGTTCGCAATCGGTTTCGGGCCAAAAGTATTCACTTATAAAAAGAAGGAAACCGTATATACCATTCGACTGCTCCCTCTTGGCGGGTACGTGCGTATGGCTGGTGAAGACGCAGAGAATATTGAATTGAAGCCCGGCTATCGGGTGGGATTAATGTTTGATAATGAAGAGAATGTTACAAAAATCATTTTGAACAATAAAGATAAATATCCTGATATTCGTCTTGTGGAAGTTGAAGTGATCGATCTTGATCATAAACTGATCCTTACTGGTTATGAAGAGGGCGAGGAAGATACACTAAAAACGTTTGCCGTTCATGAAGAAGCGGTGATCGTTGAAAATGGTGTAGAAAACCAGATTGCTCCTTATGATCGGCAATTTGCCTCAAAGTCGCTTGGGCATCGCTTCCTGACGATTGTAGCTGGACCGGCAATGAATTTCGTTTTGGCTTTTGTCATTTTTGTGTTGATCGGCATGTTTCAAGGAGTCGTGGTGGATGAAGCGAAACTTGGTGAGTTGACTCCAGATGGTTCGGCTGTAAATGCCGGTTTAAAATCGGGGGATGTCATTCAATCCATAGAAGGTACGGAAGTCTCCACTTGGGGAGATGTTCAGGAAAGCATTCAAAAGAACCCTGGGCAAGAGATCGAGTTCGTCGTTGACAGGGACGGGAAAACATTAGAAGTTCCGGTTGTTCCACAAGAAGTGGAGAGGGAAGGGAAGAAAATCGGAATTATCGGCGTTTACCCTCCGGTTGAAAAAGCACCGATTAAAGCAATACAATATGGTTTTACAGAAACGTATTTTTGGACAAAACAAATCTTCATCATCCTTGGTGACCTCGTAACGGGTGGATTTACGATCGACAGTTTATCCGGTCCTGTAGGAATATATAAATCAACTGAGGAAGTAGCGAAACAAGGTTTATTCACGTTAATGAAATGGGCTGGGCTGCTCAGCATTAACTTGGGAATCATGAACTTGCTTCCGCTGCCGGCATTGGATGGAGGAAGACTGTTATTCTTTGTGGTCGAATTCTTAAGAGGAAAACCAATTGACCGTCAAAAAGAAGGAATGGTCCACTTCATCGGCTTTGCCTTGCTGATGTTATTGATGATTGTCGTTACATGGAATGATATCCAGCGATTCTTCCTGTAAGATAAGTTTGGAAAATGCAAAACAGGCCAGCAGATTTATCTGTTGGCCGTTTTCTTATCTGAAGGGATTTCCTAGTTTTTTAACCGTTTTGGGGAAATTGTTTGTTTTCTAGGGAAATCGTAAGTATAATCGAGAATGAGTATATTAAATTAGCTTTTCTGAAAAACGCGGAAAGTCTTTTTTGTATGAAATGACCGTATTAATGTTGCGGTATGAATTTTCCGTAGCCGCAATTAATTTAAAGGAAATATTGAAGAGGTGCAGATATGAAACAAAGTATGACGTTGATCCCTACATTGAGGGAAGTGCCTGCAGATGCTGAAATCAAAAGTCATCAGCTGCTATTACGTGCAGGATTTATGAGACAAAACTCCAGCGGTGTATATATTATTATGCCGCTTGGTAAAAAGGTGCTTCAAAAGGTTGCGGCTATCGTT
>NZ_JBHVQU010000253.1:0-4842 GCF_042886655.1 Peribacillus sp. NPDC058002
CATTATACCAGCTCAAAAGTAATTTTTCTTTATAAATTATTAAAAATTCATTTTAGATTAAGAAGGATTTAAAGATTCTTTAAATCCACTCTTCTATCATTTCAGCCATTTCTGTTATTGAGGCTTGGTGCCAGTCCACAGCCGGAATGGCTTTTTGAAATTCAGGTCCATATTTGGCAGTGATGATGCGGCGGTCAAGAATTACCAAAATCCCTTTATCTTCTGGAGTTCGTATAAGCCTGCCGAAACCTTGCCGGAACCTTAATAAGGCTTCAGGTAATGAATACGCAGAGAAAGGATTGCGCCCTTGTTTTTCGAGAAGTTGGCATTTTGCAGCTGTCACTGGTTCATCCGGTGGCGAAAATGGCAGCCTGACAATGATTAAACAAGATAGATCCTCACCGGGGATATCGACGCCTTCCCATAGGCTGGTTGTCCCAAATAGGACGGCTTTCTCGAAGTTTTGGAAATTCCTGAGCAGCCTCATCCGGCTTCCGCCAGAAATCCCTTGGGCAAACAGCGTGAACTCATCCAGTACGCCACTGTCTTTGATGGAATGATAGGTGGCCCGCAGCATTTCATGCGAGGTGAATAATACCATCATTCTCCCTTTCGCTGCCTGAGCGGCAGCAATAATATGATTTGCCGCTGTTTCGGAGAATTCCTCCACCGATAAGCAATTGATATCTGGTAGATCATTTGGCACCAGTACCTTTACGAGTTCCTTATAAGGAAAGGGTGAAGGTAAACTTGCCGTCTGCATTGGCTCATTCTCTAAACCGAGCTGTTCTTTAAAATACTTAAAAGAATTCTTCACCACGAGGGTTGCCGATGTCATGACCACACTCTTTTGACGCCCGAAATAGGAATCCCAAAGCCGTTTACTTCCTGCAATCGGCTGAACCGTCAAAGTCACCCCATGCTGGGGTGCTGCATTCGTATAATCCAGCCAATAAATATTTTCTTCATGCGGCTTGATGAAAAATTCATGCAAGGAGTCCCTGGTATCCTGTAAATGTCCAAGCAGCACCTCAATATCATTCAAGTGAAATAATGAATTTTTTCCTAAGGGGGACTCATTATTCAATAAAAGAGCCAATCTTTTCTCTATCTCCGTGATGATGTATCCTAATAAATCGACCAATCGCTCAGCGACCAGAATCGCTTTACCCCATCTTCCATCATCGATTTTGAATGAAAGCCGTTTCGGACTCATGGAACGTGAAAGTTTTTCCGCCTGATTGGAAATATAATAAAAAAGCTGTTCGAATTCATACGAAAAATCACTAAGCTTTTGATCTAATTCATGCATGGACTTCCCATCCGTCAATCCATTATTTAAGAGCATCCTGTCCAATTTATATAATAATTGCTTTTGATCTGATGTCCCCATTCTGTTCAAAACCGTCTTCACCGAAATGTAATTAAGCCTGCTCCCAAGCTGTTTAGATGCAGCTTGTTCCAAATGGTGTGCTTCATCGAGAACCAAATACCCCTTTTTTGGAATCAAGGCGTCTTCTGTAAGCAGATCCGTCATTAAAAACGAATGGTTAGTAATGATGATATCCGCTTTGGCAGCTGTTCTTTTTGCCCGTTCAAAAAAATCCAATTCAAGCCAGGGCTGTTTTAAACCGGCGTATGTAAGGCCATCACTTTGAAGCCTATTCCAAAATAGCTGCCCCCCGCTTGTGAGATTCAATTCATCTTTATCGCCTGTTACTGTTTCAGTAAGCCAAACCAATATCTGCATTTTCGTTAATGCCGTTTCATAATTATCTTCCTTTTCACGCAATGCCCTTTCGAACTTTGCCAAGCTCAAATAATTACTTCTCCCCTTTAGTAAAACAGCTTGAAATGTAAAGGGAAGAATTTTCTTAAGCTTAGGAACCTCGTTTTGTAGAAGTTGATCCTGTAGCTGAAGCGTATACGTCGAAACGACGACAGGCTTATGATGTTTTTTTGCAAAATAAACAGCCGGAAGCAGATAGCCTATGGATTTTCCAATACCTGTCCCTGCTTCTATGATTGCATCCTGGCTGGATTCGAAGGAATGGTGAATCATGTTCATCATATCAAGTTGTCCGCTTCTTGCTTCAAAGGCAGGAAATGCACTTTGAAGCATGGCTATTTTTTCCTCATCGTCGAGCGGGAATTTCGACTCCGTGTCTTTATGATCACCTTCGTTTTCGGCCTTTTTAAATGCAAGGCCCCTATACGTAATAAGATCAGGTGAATGGACTTCTGCTTTAGCAAGTTTGCTTGCAATGCAAACATCTATTAATTCGGAAACCTCACTTTGTAAGGAAAAAGATAATCGATATAACTGTTTAAGTGTCATGACTGGAAGGTACATCAGCTTTTTTTTCAACTCCAACAATAATAAAGCGGTGGCATATGCATCACTATCCGCTTGATGGGGCCTGGAATGATCCAGGTTTTCTTCTTTAGCCAGCTGGTGCAGCTTATATCCATCGGATGTTGGTTTTAATATTTTCGCTAACTCCACTGTATCAAGGGTGGAACCATAAAACGGCTCAAACCCGCATCGTACTAGTTCTTCCTGTAAAAAAGATAAATCAAATAAAACATTATGGGCAACAAAACAAGCCCCTTCTATAAGCCGGGCAATATTTTCTGCAACATCTTCAAAGTCAGGTGCATTTTTTACCGTCTCGTTGCTTATTCCGGTCAATTCTTCAATAAACAAGGAAATTTCCTGTCCAGGGTGGATGAATGTCGAGTATTCATCCACAATTTGGTCATTTTCGATGACCACGCCAGCAAATTGTATTATCCTATCTCCTTTTTTTGGAGAATTCCCTGTCGTTTCCAAATCAACCACTACATATCGTTGCATCATGAATTGTACACCTCAAACTTCGCTTTCTCCACTTCCTGATGGAATTCTCTTATCTTTTTTATACCATAATAATCGTAATAAAGGAAACAAGCCGTTCATCAAAAGACTAAAAGGGCCGGCACCTGTATGCATGATTCATGCATATGTGCCGGCCCCTCGCTTACATGATGGTAGCTGCTGGTTCGTTTGAAATCAAATCAATGATTTTGTTGTTTTCATCCATGATCGCAACTTTTGGTTTGTGTTCCCCCAGTTTATCCTCTGAAACCATTATATAAGAAATGATTATCACGATATCATCCGGCTGCACCAGTCTGGCTGCCGCTCCATTCAAACACACTACACCGCTCCCCCGTTCACCCGCAATCACATACGTTTCAAGTCGTGCACCATTATTATTATTCACGATGGCGACTTTTTCGTTAGGCAGAATACCCACCGCATCAATTATGTCTTCATCAATCGTAATGCTGCCTACATAATTCAAATTAGCTTCAGTTACTCGTGCACGGTGAATTTTCCCATTCATCATCGTTCGAAACATCTCAATTCCCCCTAATTTCTCATGAATCATTCCACATATAAGGTGATATTATCAATTAGTCTTGCATGCTTGAACTTTACAGCCATTGCAATGATGACGTTTCCTGCCAGCGATTCAAGTGGTTTAAGTTCCGGATATTGATAGATTTCAATATAGTCGATCACTCCACTTGTGTGGACAGCAATATGTTCATTTACTAAGGCCGTGACGGTTGCTGCATTTCTTTCACCTGATTCAACCGCCTCTTTGGCCTTTAATAAACTTTGGTACAGTTCTTTAGCCTCCATGCGTTCTTGATCTGATAGGTTAACATTTCGCGAGCTCTTCGCTAACCCATCTTCTTCGCGAACGGTATCTACAGCAACTAGCTGGATAGGGAAATGAAAGTCTTTGATCAGTCCATCTATCACTGCGACTTGCTGGGCATCCTTCTTACCAAAGTAAGCTCTATCAGGAAGGATGATATTGAAGAATTTCGTTAAGACCGTCGCTACACCATCAAAGTGTCCAGGTCTTTGTCTCCCGCATAAAACATCCGTCCTGCTTTGGACAACAACCTTCACAGATGGTTCTTCACCGTACATTTCGTGGACTGTCGGATAGAAGAGATAATCCACTCCGCCATTTGCTGCGACATTTTCATCCCGCGCCAAATCCCGCGGATATGTTTCAAAATCCTCATTAGGTCCAAATTGCATCGGATTCACAAAAATACTCAATACCACAATATCATTTTCGTTGCGAGCCTTTTCCAAAAGGGTTGCATGCCCCTCATGTAAAAACCCCATCGTCGCTACATAGCCTATGCTTTTGTGATTGTTTTTTTCCTCTTTGAGTGCCAGTTGCAAATCAGCAGCTGATGTAAAAGTTTTCATCTTTTCCCTCCATAAAGTTCAGAAAGCTGCTCTTCTTTCATTGTAAAAGTATGTTCTTTCGACGGAAAATCTTTAGATTTCACTTCATTCACAAAGCTTGTAATAGATTGACCAATAAGTTCATTTGCATCTCCATAAACTTTTACGAATTTCGCTAGCCGGTCTACCCCATACTTGATGACATCATGGTAAACGAGGACTTGACCATCCGTTTCTGCGCCTGCCCCAATTCCGATGGTGGGAATTTCCAGGTTCCGTGTAACGAGTTCCCCCACTTGATATGGAACACATTCAAATACAATTGCCATCGCTCCCGCCGCTTCACACTTTCTCGCATCTTCCAAGAGCTGTGCTGCACTTTCAGCATCTTTACCTTGCACTTTATAGCCGCCCAGAACGCCGACTGATTGAGGAGTCAAGCCAAGATGGGCTACAACCGGGATGCCGGCCTTGGTCAATGCTGATATTTTTTCAACAACATCATCCGCGCCCTCGAGCTTCACGGCATCGGCATGACCTTCCTGCATGATTCGGGCTGCATTCTTGAGTGTTTCATCCATAGC
>NZ_JBHVQU010000254.1:0-4833 GCF_042886655.1 Peribacillus sp. NPDC058002
CTCACCGCCCGCCCCGCGGAAAGCGAGCATCTGGAGAGGAAATCAACCACACCGCATTACTTGAAATCGCAACAAAGTTGCGAAAACAGCCTTTTTTTTAATAAGTTGTGGGAATTTTATCCATAAGTAAACGTTTTTTTATTTTTGGAAATAATATGATTTAATGGAAGATAGAGAATGAATGGAAGGGTGAGTGTTTTTGAGTAAACCAAAAGTGTTGGCTACTACCATCGTATCAGCCCTAATCAGCTTTTTTTTTGTATTTTGCCTAGGATGGGCGATGATGGACCATTATGGAAAAGGAACGTCCGATATGGAAGTAATTGAAGAAACCCCCATTAAAAGTGACCTTCCTGCTGATTTTACGGTATTGGCGATAGGCGATTCATTAACACGTGGCACAGGTGATGAAACAGGCAAAGGCTATGTTGGACTTGTTGTTGAAGAGTTGAAGAGTCAATATAAAAGAAAACCAATCATTCATAACCTCGGAATTAATGGACAAGTGTCTAAAGAATTGGTGCAGCAAGTGAAACAACCGGAAGTTAAGCGCCAAATCCAGGCAGCTGATGTTATTTTAGTTACAATCGGGGGTAACGATTTATTTCAAAAAGGGCAGACCCTGCTTGAATATGATCGTGAAGCTACATCCGTATCACAAAAGAATTTCTTGGGAAATTTACATGAAATTTTTAAAGATATAAATAAAGTCAATGATTCAGCTACTATTTTGTTACTTGGTCTGTATAATCCATTTATAGATTTGGATAAAGACTTTGATACGAACCGCATCGTACGGGAATGGAATAATGAAACGGCGGAAGTCGTGGCTCATTATGAAAATGCAATTTTTGTTCCAACATTCGATTTATTTCAATTGTCGGTAAATGAGTATTTGTATTCGGACAATTTTCACCCTAATAAGAAAGGGTATCGTTTAATTGCTGATAGAGTTGCTCCTTTAATAAAATGGGAGGGTGTGGAACGATGAAACAGGTGACATTGTCTGTTAGGGACTTGAGAAAAAAGATTGGCAAACGGGAAATTATTAAAGGAATAGATTTTGAGTTGAATGAAGGTGAGGTTTTCGGCTTTTTAGGACCGAACGGGGCAGGTAAGACGACGACAATCCGCATGTTGGTCGGATTAATTAAGCCATCATCGGGTTCCATCCAAATTTGCGGTTATGATGTTCGTCAGGAATTTACGAAGGCCATGAAGCAAATGGGCTGCATCGTTGAAAATCCAGAATTATATCCATTTTTGAGTGGGTGGGATAATTTACTCCACTTTGCAAGAATGTTACCTGAAGTCGATGAAACAAGAATGATCGAGGTTGTTGAACTCGTCGGCCTGCAAGTGAGAATTCACGATAAAGTGAAGACCTATTCGTTAGGTATGAGGCAGCGTTTAGGAATCGCGCAGGCAATGCTGAACAGTCCTAAGCTATTAATATTGGATGAACCGACTAACGGTCTAGATCCTGCCGGAATCCGTGAAATGCGACAATTCATCAGGAAGCTGGCTGAAGAAGAAGGTATGAGTGTTCTGGTTTCCTCACACTTATTAGGTGAAATACAGCAACTTTGTGACCGGGTCGCAATTATTAAAGGCGGGGAAATTATTAAAACGGATACAGTGGAAAGCTTATTATCCCAGCAGGAGCGGATAATTTGGCGGGTGGAACCTATTCAAAAGGGAGCGGAAGTTCTTAGCCGCTTCACCGATATTACCTTAGATCAAAAATATATCATTACAGCTTATGATGAATCCGAAACGCCTGAATGGAATGCAGCACTTAACCAAGCAGGGGTGAGGGTGCATGAAATGAATCGAAAGCTCCCGGGATTGGAAGAGTTGTTTTTGCAAGTTACCGGTGTCGGAGGTGCAGGCATTGAATAACTTGGTCCAAAATGAAATGATGAAGATGCTGGCAAAAAAACGGCTGATCATAATCGGTATCATCGTTGGAATTTTAGTTTTGATGTTTACATATGCCCAATACAAACAAGTGGAAGAGCAACGGGAGAAGTTGGGAACTGATGATTGGCGTGCGGCTCTTCAGCAGCAAATCATTGATACTCAAAATCGATTGGGCTCGAATAGGATGCTGGATGAGTGGCGTGAACAGCTGCAAGTAAGTCTGAAGCAGCAGCAATATTATCTCGATCATGATATTAATCCCTCAGAACCAGGCGCAGCTACTTTTACACGCATGTTTTTGGAAAATGCAATTGATTTGTTCATTCCGCTGTTGATCATGATTGTGGCCAGTGATTTGGTTTCTTCCGAAAATGGACAAGGCACGATCAAACTTCTGTTGACAAGGCCAGTGGAGCGCTGGAAAATCTTATTGAGCAAATATGTAACATTATTATTATCGGTTTCGATTATCGTGGCGATGACAGCCTTATTGTCTTACCTTTTATCAGGAATCGTTTTCGGGTACCAAGGCTGGGGGGCCCCCGTAATAACCGGATTCGAATTGAATGGTGCTGATGTGGATGTCAGTCAAGTAAGGTTAGTTGAACAATGGAAATTCCTATTGATGGATTTGGGACTTGTCTGGCTGGTGGCGGTTGTTGTAGGGACTCTTTCTTTCATGCTTTCGGTTTTAGTAAGGAGCACTCCTGCAGGCATGGGCATCATGCTGGCTGCATTAATTTCCGGGGCTATATTGAACAATATGGTTTCATCATGGGAATCAGCGAAGTATTTCTTTATGGTGAATTTGAAGTTGACCGCTTATATTAGCGGCACGGCTCCACCGATAGAAGGGATGACTTTATTATCATCTGTCATTACCTTGCTCGTTTGGTGGGCTCTTGCTTTAATTGTATCTTTTACAGTATTTACCCGGAAGGATGTATTCTGAGAAATAGCCTATATAGATTATTGGTGTTGACAAAAGGGCTTCCGGAAGTGTCGCACCCCGAACCAATTTCAAAAGAAGACCTGGTTTAATGGCTAGCCGAGACCCCCGGCGGACACTCGGGGAAAAGGGAGCGGATTTCTGAAATCATCTTCATTCTTAAAAATAAAAAACAGAAGGCAAACTCGTCTTTTACCTTGAATTTGTCTTCTGTCTGAAACAGCCTATATAAATAATAGGTTGTTTTTTATTTTCTTGTACTGGGTATCCTTTAAAAAAAGCATGTTCAAAATTAGGAGGATTATAAATGGATGATAATCATTTGAATGAAAAATTCATGCCAATGACTTCAGTCTCCAGTGGTGATGTACAGATAATAAATGAGAATATATATTGTCTGTCCGTCCAAATCGTTAATGTAATATTTGTAGGGTCACCCAAAGATGATAAATGGGTATTGATAGATGCAGGGATGCCACGCTCAGCAGAGGTAATAAAGAAAACGGCTGAAGAAATATATGGACCACAAAATCCACCTGCTGCCATTATTTTGACACATGGACATTTCGATCATGTTGGCGCACTGATAGAGTTAATGGAGCATTGGGAAGCTCCAGTTTATGCCCATATAAAAGAAATGCCTTATTTAACGGGTCAAGAAGATTACCCCCAACCGGATCCTACTGTTGAAGGAGGGATGATCGCAAAAATTTCATGGATATTTCCGAATGAGGGAATCAACCTTGATGAAGAAGTTCAGCCATTGCCTGATGACCATAGTGTTCCCGGACTTCGTGATTGGAAATGGGTTCACACCCCTGGCCATTCAAATGGACATATTTCACTCTTCCGTGATAGTGACCGAAGTTTGATTGCTGGAGATGCTTTTGTGAATGTCAGGCAAGATTCACTATACAAGGTCATCACTCAGGAGAAAGAAATAGCGGGCCCACCGCGGTATTTAACAACCGATTGGGAGGCTGCAAAAGAATCTGTAAAGTTATTGGAAAGTATGAAGCCGGCTGTTGCCATAACGGGGCACGGGTATCCTGTTGAAGGGCATGAGCTGGAAATGGGTTTATCGAAGCTTGCAAAGGAATTCGATTCATTAGCTAAGCCGGATCATGGGAAATATGTAGAATGAAACATGGACATGTTTCATGAATAATTTCTCTTCAGAAGTCAAAAATAAACAAGCAACTTATGAAAATGGAGGGATATCCGTGACTACATTAAGAGATATCATGACAACAGACGTGAATTGTTGCTCTGCGGAAGATAATATATATGAAGCAGCAGTCAAAATGAAGGATGATGATGTTGGTGTCATTCCTGTTTTGGAGAATAACCATTTAATTGGTGTCATCACAGACAGGGATATCGTCATTCGCTGTGTGGCCGAGAAAAAGCCGAATTCAACTAGAATTACTGATGTCATTTCCACGAACCTTGTAACAGGCACGCCAGGTATGTCAGTGGAGGAAGCTGAAGAGTTAATGGCTACCGAGCAAATCAGAAGGCTCCCTATCATTGAGAATGACACGCTGGTGGGAGTCGTGGCATTAGGTGATCTTGCTGTACACCAACAGACAGATTCAATGGCGGGAAATGCTTTAAGTTCAATTTCCGAAGACAGAGACCAAATTCAACACTAAGAACAAAACTCTGTTAGCTTTTGCTAACAGAGTTTTGTTTTTAAAGATACTTATTGAACCATCCTTTGATTTCCTCAACATGTTGCAGGCGCATTTTTGGAGATCCGCTTCGGGATACTTCGTGAGTTTCATCTGGGAATGAAACAAGCACTGCTTCTTTTTTTTGCCGTTTTAAAGCGACAAAAAATTGCTCGCTCTGTTCAATGGGACAGCGGAAATCCATTTCACCGTGAAGTAAAAGTAAAGGGGTATTCACATTGGAAACATATTTTAAAGGTGAGTGCTGCCATAATTTTTCAGCAGAGT
>NZ_JBHVQU010000255.1:0-4833 GCF_042886655.1 Peribacillus sp. NPDC058002
GCTTATTATATTATATGAAAGTACAATTCACTCATTTGAACTAAATGCATGGCCATCAATTAATGGTTCTGCTGCTGTTCTAAAATTATTAAATCCCTCACGATAGCTGACTTTTTTAAAGGGGATACCATTGATTAATCTGTTAGGAGAATAGACCGGGGGCTTCAATCTCTCGATAATTAAGAGAGTTAAATCTATTTGACAGGATCAAGAACCTTTAATGAACAACAACTTTAAAGGGGTAATCCATAGCAAAATACTTTACTCGTAGGCATTTATGTACCTACGAGTTTTTAAGTTACATTTCTGAATACGCTTTTGTGTATATTCGCTTCTTTCAATCTCGGAAATCAGGAAACATTTTGCCGTTGTTCGATATGATCATGTTTTCTCGCATTGGACATCTTATTGATGGTTAGAAGAATTCCAGAAAGCCATATAATCACTATGCCTGTATAGATATATATATGAGCTTCAATCGGAATCCATGTAGCTAATAATGTTCTTACATTGATTAAGATAATGAAACCACCCACTAAAACACCCATTAATTGAGCAGGTAGCATCCTGACGAGCCAGGCTGCAATCGGTGCGGCAACCACACCACCAATTATCAATGCTACGACCCAAAGCCAATTGACAGCTTCCCATCCAAGCGAAATGATAAAACCAAGACTTCCGAAGAAAGCAATGGCAAATTCACTCGTATCTACAGTCCCTACGGCTTTTCTCGCCGTCATGCCTTTTTTTGACAATAAAACGGGCGTTGCAATCGGTCCCCAACCGCCTCCGCCTGTTGCATCACAAAAGCCTGCAAAAAGGCCTAACGGAATGGATTGTTTTGCGGTCAATGGCTTTACGATTTCAGTTTCCTTCGACGGTTTAAAAATAAATAAAAAGCGGAATAAAACGTAAACACCCAGGCCAAATAAAAATATGGCAATATACGGTTTTGCTAATTCGGCTGGCAGGTTGCTCAGGAAACATGCACCTACAAATGCACCAACAGAACCTGGAATTATCAAACGATAGACCATATTTCTATCCACATTCCCAAACTTTATATGCGAAGCTCCGGATACTGCTGTGGTCACTACTTCCGATAAATGAACGGATGCTGATGCTACTGCAGGGGCAATCCCGAATGTCAACAATAAGGAAGTGGAACTCACTCCATACCCCATTCCAAGCGAGCCATCGATTAATTGGGCTAAAAACCCGATAAAGGCTAAAACGATTAACTTTTTCATGACATTCCCCTTTTTTTACTAAAATAGAACCTAAATAACACCGACCCGACGGTACCGTTTGCCTGTATAAATCATTTAGATTTCCGTTAAGACACAAAGAGGCACCTAACCAAAATGAAATGACATGTTGGTTAGGTGCCTTCAGTTTTTCTGATCAGCCCAATGATATATTTTCTTCAGCTTCTACTGGTAAAAGCCTAGCTAAAAAACGATATCTTTCTTTTAGGGAATATTTATAAATATCCTCTATTGAATCTTTCAATAACTTGGATTTTTCCTCTTTTGAAAATGAACCATTCTTTATTATCATCCTTGCTTCAAAAAGGAATTCAAGATATTCTTCATACGATTCATCATATACTTTACCTAAGTCATTCCGAATTTTTTTTGCGAGCGTTGGACTTGCTCCATTGGTGGAAACACTTATGGAAAGCATGCCTCTATTCACTGTCGCCGGTATATGAAAATTACCCAGCTCATGATTACTGATTACGTTCACCAACTGACTTTCGGATGCATTTTCGTACACTCGTTCATTAACTTCAGTAGAGTTTGTTGCAACAATGATTAAAAACGCATCTTTATAGTCTGTTTCTTCCACTTCTTTAAGTAAAACTCGAATCTTACCTTCTTTCTCCAACAATTGAAAACCAGTGCATATCTCGGGGCTTACGACTGTCACATCAGCACCGGCTTCCAATAATGGACCCGCTTTAAAGAAACCAATTTTTCCACCGCCGATGATGACACACTTTCTTTTCTCAATATTAAGCGTAATTGGATACATAAGCTCCCTCCCCACTCACTTCATGAATTCGTTCCGATATGGCTTTTTCAATCTTTGGGTGATAACCTAGGTATCGGCAAAGTATGAATTTCTGCTTACCCTTTTTTTGGATCATTTTTATACTATTTTCGATGGACTGCATTAAGAGACCGGTAAACAATAGGTAAGGAATGATAAATACTTGGTTTGATCGAGATTCCTGTGCAAATTCCAATGCTTCTCCTAAGCTCGGTGTGGCAGCTGTCAAATAACACTCTTGCACACGGATTTTTTGAAACCTATTCCTTAGCAAATCGGCCAATCGAGACAAATCCCTTTTCACGTCGGGATCACTGCTTCCCCTTCCAACCAATAAAACCAAGGAATCCTCCGTAACCTTTACATTTGTTTCCTCCAACCGTTCCACTAATATGTCAACCATTTTATCACTGACACCAATTGGCCTTCCATATTTCAAGTCAACGGCAGGGTACCGTTCTTTCATTTTGTTCAATATGACTGGAATATCATGTTTTGCATGTACAGCTGTTAGCAATAGAACTGGAATGGCAATGATTCTCGTCGCACCCTTTTGTACGCATCGTTCGTAGGCTTCTTCAATTGTTGGAGTTTCCAATTCCAAGAAGCAATACTCTTGAATGGTATTGGGCTGTGCTTGCATACAAACTTTAATAAAATCAATGGCTTGGGTTGAAGCTTCTTTAACACGGCTGCCATGGCAAATATATAAAATGGCTTCCATTAAAAGGCCTCATTCGCCAACAAATTTTCGGTTTGTTTTCCTTCAAACCATTTAATTTTTTCTCGTAAATTAACGACATCGCCCACGACTATCATGCAAGGGTTCGAAATCTGTTCGTTATTGGCGGTTTCCACTACATTAGCCAATGTACTGACAGCTGTTTTTTGCGTTTTTAATGTCCCCCAATGAATAAGGGCTACCGGAGTCTCAGGACTTTTTCCATGTTCCAATAGTTTTCCTTGAATATATGGCAGGTTTTTAACGCCCATATAAATGGCCAATGTATCGATTCCTTTTGCAAGGGATTCCCACTTGATATTATCCTCTTCATCCTTTTTCCGATGACCGGTAACAATTGCAAATGATGAAGCATGGTCCCTATGTGTAACTGGAATTCCCGCATAAGCTGTAGCGGCGATTCCAGCGGTAATTCCTGGTACGATTTCATAGCTCACGCCACTTTTGGCAAGGGCTTCCGCTTCCTCCCCGCCTCTCCCAAAGACGAAAGGATCTCCGCCTTTCAAGCGGGTGACTATTTTCCCCTTTTTTGCATATTTGACCAGGAACCGATTGATGGTATCCTGCTGCAATAAATGATAATCCGGCAGTTTACCGCAATTAATCAGCTCTACACCGTCTTTTGCATGATTCAATAGTTCTTTATTCACAAGTCGATCATATAAAATGACATCAGCTTCTTGAATGCATTTTAATCCTTTTAATGTAATTAAATCTGGATCTCCGGGACCGGCTCCTACTAGATATACTTTCCCCATTTTTGCAACCTGCCTTCCCTTAGAGAATTGTTTCGAATTCCGATAAAACGAAACCTGCTCCATTTTTAATTTTCCTTTTTTCATATAATGAGATGTCATCCACTTCAGGCAATTTCAAATAATGCTTTTCCAGTTCGATATCAACAAGTTCAAAAGCCTTTTCATCTGAATCGGCAACAATGATGACATGGATTGGTTTTTCCTTGAGAGTGACTTCAAAACGGTATAGATTCATGGAATGCTTACCTTCCCCTATTAAACGGAAACTCCCGCTAATATATCATCAAGTTTACTTTGTAACTCGTCTACCCCTATCCTTTCCACAAAATCGAGAAAGGTTTCTGATAGAAGTTTTGTTTCTTTGAAAAATAGGATCAATTCTTTCAAAACATGATAGAGCTGATCAGCTTCCACTTTTCCTTTAAGTTTTTCATTGAACTTCCCGCCTTCGTCCAGCGTTCCTCCAACGTATATTTCAAATGCCTCGACCATCTTTTTGTCCTGGTTTTTCATTTTTATGCCTTGCAGCCCTATTTCGGCGATGGCTCTTTGACCGCAATTATTCGGACAACCGACCATATGCATCCTAACAGGTACATCGAGATCTATTTCCTTGTCCAGTGATTCAGAAATGGTCCTCATTCGGTTTTTAGTTTCAACAAGGGCCAGGTTGCAATACTCGATGCCTGTACAAGAGACGGAATAACCAATGAATTTCTTTGGTTGATATGGAAATCTTTCAAAGATGGTTTCCTGCTTTAATTCCTCAAGTTTTGCATCCGGCACATTGGGAATGATTAGATTTTGGGAATTACAGTTGCGGATTTCACCATTTCCATATTTTTTCGCAAGTTCGGCAAACTCAATCACTTCGTCCGGATTTAGACGACCCACTGGTATATTGACTCCAACATAGTTAAGACCATCTTGCTTTTGTTTATGGATGCCGTAGAAATAACCTGCATTCCATCCCTTCACCGCACTTTCTCCCTTTTCAGGAAGCGGACCGGTGTATTCCAGCAATTTTTCCTTGAATTGTTCAGGACCCCAGTCAGCAACAAGGAATTTCAAGCGCGAGCGATGACGCTTTTCACGGTACCCAAAGTCACGGAATATCGTCGTGATGGCGGCCGCTACTTCCACTGTTTTTTCAGGTAAAATGAATAAATCAAGTTCTTCTGCCAGCATCGGAACGGAGGAAAGCCCCCCGCCTACTTTCACGTGAAATCCAACTACCGTCACCCCATCGATTTCTTTAGTGGCTGGATTGAATGAAAC